>CAZRJU010000026.1:0-16515 GCA_964600455.1 uncultured Alistipes sp.
ACGTATTCTAACCAGCTGAACTAACGCACCGTTGCTGATTGCGACTGCAAAGATAATACAAATTTTCTTTCGGACAAAGAATTTTTCTATTTTTTGAAAAAAGAAAATTGCACACTCCCATAACTCCTTTGTTGCCAGAAGTTTGGATGCGAGGAGTAATCCTTGCCCTTCGAGTGCTCGAAGACAAGAAAACCCTCATCGGCGAGGCGCTCCTCCTCCAACACGAGGCGGATGATCTCCTCGGCCCCTTCCAGGTCGTAGGGGGCATCCGAGAAGATGATATCGAACTGCTTGGCTGCCGACTTCAGGTAGAGAAAGGCGTTGGCCTTGACGGCGTAGAGGTTATCAATCCCGAGTTCGGAGGCCGTGCGGCGGATGAAGGCGTGGTGCACGCTGTTGATCTCCACCGACGTTACGCTACGCACTCCACGCGAAGCGAACTCATAGCTGATCGAGCCCGTACCGGCAAAGAGGTCGAGCACATCGCACTCTTCGAAGTCGACCAAGTTTCCCAAGACGTTAAAGAGGTTCTCCTTGGCAAAGTCGGTGGTCGGGCGTGCCCGCAGGTTACGCGGCGGATTGATCGCGCGTCCCTTGTATTTTCCACTGATTATACGCATAAGATCGACGAGTAAGCCTGTTTAAGTTGACGTTTGAGGCCGGAGGAGAGAGGGCCCTGCCAGTGAAGTTTCGGGGCCGGGAGCGCAAGTCTTGAGGCGAGTTGCAGGGCATAGTAGAGCCGCTCATCCTCGGTAGCGGCATCGACCACCTCAGCCAACCGCACCTTGCCCCCCTGCCAGACCTTCATATAAAGGAGTCCCCGCAAGGGCATCATCCACACCCCGTCACGGAGTTTCGGGGCGGTCAGCAGCGATGATGTAAAACGGCACGTAGCGGGCAGCCGACGTAGCAATGCCGCATCGAAAGCCATCAGGGCCACCATTCCCTCCACCTCTTCGGAGCATACGATCTGCTCCTGCTCTTCGGGAGTAAGGCCCGCAAGCGAGAGTAACTCCCGCCCCTCGGCTTCGCCATAGTTGGCGGCCGGAAGGAGTTGTGTACGGCGGGTACAGAGCTCCACCCGAGGGGCTGTTGTGGAGGCTGCAAGCTCCTTCTCGGGAAAAGAATGTCCATCCGAGAAGATTCGGATGGACTTCTTGTCAAGGTTCGCGGACACGGAATTAGTCCTCCCAGTTACCGGCCTCGTTGTTAGCCGCCTCGATATCACCAAACTTCACACCGGGGAAGCGGTTGAAGTTGTTCATCTCGTTATCCACATAGTTCACGATCTCCTGGCGATACTCTACCGTATCGAGGAAGTACTCATAACGTACCGAGCACTCAACAACGGGAACTACCACACCCGAACCGGTCGTCAGCTGAGCTGCCTTGAGCGAGAACTCGCGGCCCTTGTTCGTACCGGGAACATAGCGCAGGTTCTGTACATCCTCGGGGGTGAGGACTGCGGGGGCGAAGATCGTGTCGATTACGGCAATCGAGAACTTCTCCACATTCTTGCGACCCAACTTCTTGAGCTGTGCCAAACCGGCCGAGTCGTCCTCGTCAACGATCTTACGCTCGAGCTCGAGGCTCTCGTTCAGAACGAAGTTGATCAGGGTGTCGAAGTCTGCCGTGAAGCGCTGATACTTCATCTTAAAGGCGCGCTCAGCCTCACGCACATGCTTGATGCGCTCAATCACTAAAGCCTTCTTCTGCGCCGTCTCCTTCTCGAAGCGAATCGGGGTCGAGATCTGATCATAGATCACATAGCAGAGTGCCACGATAACGATGGCCAATACCAACTGGATAATTTTTTTCATAACAGGTCTATTGTTTTTAAGTTTTCGTATTCTATCTTTGTACACCAAACAGCCCTTCAAGCGATAAAAAAGATGCTTAAAGCCGATATTGCGACCCAAATTTACGCCAAAATTTGTTTTAAAACAACTCTTGGACAAAAAAAAATCGTAGAAAAAATTTCGGAATACCTTTCCGACGAGGATTTTTCGAAGATTTTTATACTGAACGGATTTGCCGGAACGGGAAAAACCACGCTTATTTCGGCCCTTGTAGCTGCGCTTAAAGACCTGAGAATCAAAACCGTTCTACTTGCACCAACGGGACGTGCCGCCAAAGTACTGACCCAATACTCGGGTCAGGAGGCCCTGACAATCCACAAACGCATCTACCGCGAACGCACCAATGCCCAGTACGAATCACACTTCTCACTCAACCTGAACCGCGAGCAGGATACTCTTTTCATTGTCGACGAGGCCTCGATGCTGACCAACAACAGCGGCGAAAGGCTCCTCTTCGGCTCGGGATCGCTACTGGACGACCTGGTGGAGTATGTTCGCCAGGGGAAGCGTTGCCGTCTGATGCTGGTAGGCGATCAGGCACAGCTACCACCGGTGGGTGAAGCCGAGAGCCCCGCTCTCAATCCCCACTTCATGAGCCGCTACGGCGAGGTGGTCTATGGTTCGATGGAGGAGGTTGTTCGTCAGGAGGCCGAGTCGGGAATCCTCTTCAATGCCACCTTGGTACGCTGCATGCTCGAAAGAGGGATCTACGAGAAGCCGCGCCTGCGCACCACTTTCCGAGATGTGGTCAACCTCTCGGGTGGGGAGTTCCTGGAGACCCTGCAAGACTGCTACGACCGCTACGGCCGCGAGGAGGTGATCGTCATTACCCGCTCGAACAAACGCGCCAACCGCTACAACGAGGGAATCCGCCGCCATATTCTCTCGGCCGAGGAGGAGATCGAGAGTGGCGATATGCTCATGGTGGTCAAAAACAACTACTACTTCACGGAGCGGATCGAGGAGTGTCCGATCTCGTTTTTAGCCAATGGAGATATTGCCCGCCTCAAGCGCCTGAGACGTTTCGAGGAGCTCTACGGCTTCCGTTTTGCCAATGCCCTGCTCGCGCTACCCGACTATGGTGACCTGGAGATCGAGTGCAAGATCCTGCTCGACACGCTGCAATCGGACTCACCCTCGCTCACCGAGGAGGAGTCCAAACGCCTCTTCCAGGAGGTGGAACAGGACTACCTCGACATCAAGAGCAAGATCAAGCGTTTCAAGGAGATCCGCGAGAATCCCCACTTCAACGCCGTGCAAGTGAAGTTTGCCTACGCCACCACCTGCCACAAAGCGCAGGGAGGACAGTGGCGTGCCGTCTTTATCGACCGCTTCCTCTTTGGCGAGGAGCAGATGACCCGCGACCGCATGCGCTGGCTCTACACGGCCCTTACACGCGCCACCGACCGCCTCTACCTGATCAACTTCGAGGAGGATTGGTTGGAGTAGAGATGATCCCAAACAAGTCGCCTGTCCCGCAAGGGCAGGCGACTTGTTTATCTGCACGATTGGCCCATAGGCTATTTCAAGCTCTTTTTCAGGCCTTTGAACAAGAGATTATGACGTTTTAGGGAGTGCCCGAAAGCAACCACCGTCAGGAGTATTCCCAAGCCAAAGTGCCACAAGCCGAGGGCCGAATTTACCTCTTCAACAACAAGAAGGATCCCTCCCGAAAGAGCCACCGGCAAGACCAAAAGCGTGAGCAGGAGCGTCACCCTGCTTTTATTCTTCAAGCCGTTCTTGACGAGCGACTTATACCACCCCCAATGGCCGTAAACATGAAAAGCGGCAACCGAGAGGAAAAGCAGTGCGGCAAGCATGTGGAAAATAGCACGGTGCTGCCACAACTCATGGTCGGTTTGATGCCCCGCCCAATGCAGTCCGAGGCCCGAAGCGACCACCAGGAGTAGTGACAACAGCAACAATAGGTCTGTCAAAAAGAGCGTCTTGGCTTTCATCTTCGTCGCTATATTATTTCCACGATATTATCTGCAAGCCGACTCTCCCAGCCACTTCTCCAAGAGGGCAATGGCCTCGTGCTGTTCCGCCTCCGGAAGGGTGAGAATACGGGCGCGGTGACTCCCCTCGGGGTCGATAAAGAGGTGCATATTCTCCTTGTCCAGAGTAGCCACCCAGGTAGCTCCCGGGGCTGTCCAGGGGTCAAATTCGCCATAGACTAGGAGCATTCGCGGATCGTTACGCTTCAAATAGCGGCACATCTTGCGGTAGAGCGTACGGTCGAACTTCACCCGTGCAAGCTCCTCCGGCAGGAAGATTCGCCGCAGATAATCCTTACTCGACTCAATGGCCAACAGACCCTTGAAGGGGGTAAGGTCATAAGGATAGTAACCCAACTCCGTGGCAGCCTGCACATAGAACGAGGCATTATCGCCCCCGATGGCAAAATAATCGGGCCCCACATTGCGGATCAGGTGCTCCAAAAGCTCCCTGTCCGAGGCCTCCGAAGAGGGGATTGCCTCCAACGACATTCCCCACTGCCAGAACGAGAAGGCATACTCCAAAACGCAGTAGTCGTAGATCTCCTCGATGGGAAGGCGGAAGCGCATTCCCTCTCCCGAACAATAGGCCTCGAAGCCGGGCAGCAGACGCTCACGGCGCATCAACAGCTCGCGCTGATAGGCCTCCACACGCTCTCGGTTCTCGGGGGTCGACACCTCGGCAAAGAAAGGAGCAAAGCGACGATCCTCGCGCGACGAACAGATGGGCCCTACATAGGGAACATAGAGATCCACATCCCCCGGATAGAAGGTGGCATAGAGCATCGTGGTCGTACCGCCCTTGCTGATTCCCGAGGCGATCCACTTGCCGGGATAGAGTGTAGCAAAGAGGGTTTTGATACGGTGCAGGTCGTGGGCCGAGTTCTCGGCTGTAAGCCACCGCCAATCGGGATTCTCGGGCATCGAACGATCGAAATAGCGGTGCTCGACAAAGACCATGTTGGTATTGAACAGGCGCGAGATCTCTTCGCGGTAGGTTGGTCTTAGGGCGAACCCTGCGCCATAGCCCTGCGTGATAAGCATCGTAGGGCGATCCTCGCCCACATGCATCACCACCACGCGCTGCCGAAAACTCCCCGCCTCGGGACGCTTCATATCGAGCGGCTGGCAAAGCATCACCTCATACTTCTCCACAAACTCTCCGGCGGGCAGTTCCTTGACCTCCACCACCCCCTCCAAAGCACTCAAACGCTCCTTAAAGGCCTGAGCATGAAGCGTTCCAATCGTTCCTAAAACCAGTAATACGAGGCAGATCGAGCCCCTCAAAACTTTTCTCTTCATTCCGCAGTTGTTTTATCCGAAAACAAAGATAGGAAAATTCCCCGAGAAAAATGCAATAACTCCCATAATAAATATGTATCTTTGCACGAATATAGTGATTGGATACCCGATGAAAAAAACGATGTTATACCTACTAAGCGTGCTCCTCTTCACGGGCTGTTTCGGCCCGATCAGCAAGCCGAGCACCCCGGCCACCCCCGCCGAGGTGGTTCACTACGGCTATACGGTTGTCAAAGAGTACCCCCACGCCCGCGACAGCTATACGCAGGGTCTCCTCTACCACGAGGGGGAGCTCTGGGAGAGTACGGGCCAGGAGGGGGCCTCTCGTCTGCTCCGCTACCGCCCGGGCGAGGAGGCCAAGGTGGTTGCCCACCTATCCCGCCGCGAGTTTGGCGAAGGGATCGCCCTGCTCGATCAAGAGATCTTCTTCCTGACCTGGATGGACAACACGGCCCACGTCTTCGACCTCGAAAGCGGCCGCGAGAAGCGCATATTGCGCTATACGGGTGAGGGATGGGGTCTCACCACCGATGGTCAAAATCTCTACTTCTCAAACGGTTCCTCGACCCTCTACCGCCTCAACCCGGCCACGTTCAAACGCGAACGGGCCATTCCCGTCACGTTGGAGGACGAACCGTTGGCCTGGCTCAACGAGTTGGAGTGGATCGACGGACGCATCTGGGCCAACATCTACACCACCAATCAAATTGCCATCATCCACCCCGAGACCGGGATTGTCGAGGGGATGATCAACCTCGAAGGGCTACTGCCGACCGAAGAGCAGGATGCAACAACCGACGTACTGAACGGTATCGCCTACGATGCCGCCTCGAAGCGCATCTTCCTCACAGGCAAGAACTGGCCCAAGATCTATGAAATAACCCTTAAGCATGAGTAACTCCGTGAAGAGAGATTCCATCCTGCGCCGAGCCCTTAAAGAGCGCATCCTCCTGTTGGACGGAGGATTGGGCACCATGGTTCAACAATATCACCTCGACGAGGAGGGCTTCCGCTCGGAGCGTTTTCAGCAGTGGCCCTGCCCGCTCAAGGGGTGTAACGATCTGTTGGCCTTAACCCGCCCCGAGATCATCGAGCAGATCCATGAACGCTACCTGAAGGCCGGAGCCGACATCATATCGACCGACTCGTTCAATGCCAACGCCATCTCGTTGGCCGACTACGGGTTGGAATCCTTTGCCCGCGAGATCGCCTGCGCCGCCGCCCGCACGGCCCGCCGTGCCGCCGACCGCTTTACGGCACAAAACCCCACCCGCCCGCGCTTTGTGGCAGGCTCGATGGGCCCCACCAACCGCACCCTCTCACTCTCGGCCGACGTGGAGAATCCGGCAGCCCGCGAAATCACCTTCGAGGCGCTTGTGGAGGCCTACCGCGACCAGGCATCGGGCCTTTTGGAGGGAGGGGCCGATCTGCTGCTTGTGGAGACGGTCTTCGATACGCTCAATGCCAAGGCAGCTCTCTTTGCCATCTCCGAGTTGGAGCAGGAGTTGGGCCGCCCGATCGAGGTAATGCTCTCGGGAACCCTCTCCGACGGAGGGCGCACCCTCTCGGGGCAGACCGTCGAGGCACTCTACGCCTCGTTATGCCACTTCCCGCTCCTCTCGATCGGCTTCAACTGCGCCTTCGGAGCCAAGCAGTTGCTGCCCTATCTGGAGCGTCTGGCTGCACTATCCGCCTTCCCGATTTCGGCCCATCCGAACGCCGGTCTGCCCAACGTATTGGGCGGCTACGACGAGACTCCCGAGATGTTTGCCCGCGATGTGGAAGAGTATCTTGAGCGCGGCCTGATCAATATTGTGGGAGGTTGCTGCGGCACCACCCCTGAGCACATCTTCCAACTGCGCCCGCTGGTGGATCGCCATGCTCCGCGACCACTGTCCACCCCCACCCGCCAGACAACCCTTAGCGGTCTGGAGCCGCTGACCATCACCCCCGAGATCAACTTCATCAATGTAGGTGAGCGCACCAATGTAGCCGGATCGGCCAAGTTTGCCCGCCTGATCCGCGAGGAGCGCTTCGAGGAGGCACTTTCGGTGGCCCGCGAGCAGGTGGAGGCCGGTGCCCAGCTGATCGACGTCTGCATGGACGACGGCCTGATCGATGCTCCGCGTGCCATGCGTCACTTCCTGAATCTGGTCGCCTCGGAGCCCGAAATAGCCCGTCTGCCCATCATGATCGACTCCTCGAAGTGGGAGGTTTTGGAGGCGGGTCTACAGGCGACCCAGGGAAAGAGTGTGGTCAACTCGCTCTCACTCAAGGAGGGTGAGGCACTCTTTATGGAACGGGCCCTTCTCTGCCACCGCTATGGAGCCGCCATCGTGGTCATGCTCTTCGACGAGCGGGGCCAGGCCGACAGCTACGCCCGTAAGATCGAGGTGGCCGAACGAGCCTACCGACTGCTCACCGAGGCCGGATTCCCCGGCGAAGACATCATCTTCGACCCCAACATCCTGGCCGTGGCCACCGGTATCGAGGCCCACGACCGCTACGCCCTCGACTTTATCGAGGCGACCCGTTGGATCAAAGAGCACTGCCCCGGCGTGAAGGTCTCGGGCGGTGTGAGCAACCTCTCGTTCGCCTTCCGCGGCAACAATCGGGTACGTGAGGCGATGCACTCGGCCTTCCTCTACCACGCCATCGAGGCGGGAATGGATATGGGCATTGTAAACCCGCAACTCTTGCAGATCTACTCCACGATCGAGCCCGGGCTGCTTGAGGCTGTGGAGGATGTGCTGCTCTGCCGCCGCCCGGATGCTTCGGAGCGTCTGATGGCCCTGGCCGAGGAGCTCAAGTCGACCGGCAAGGAGGCCGAGAGCGATGCTCAACAGAGTTGGCGCGAGAGTGCGGTCGAGGAGCGTATCCGCTACGCCATGCTCAAGGGAATGACCGACTACATAGAGCCCGACACCGAGGAGGCCTATCGCCAAATCGGCTCCCCGATGGGAGTAATCGATCGGCTGCTGATGCCCGCCATGGAGGAGGTTGGAAGGCTCTTCGGCCAAGGCAAGATGTTCCTGCCACAGGTGGTGAAGAGCGCCCGTGTGATGAAACGCGCCGTAGCCGTACTCACGCCCCATTTAGAGGCTGATCCCCAACTGGGCAGTGCCGGCAAGGTACTCTTAGCCACCGTCAAAGGGGATGTACACGACATCGGAAAGAATATCGTGGGCGTTGTCATGGCCTGTGGCGGCTACCGGATCCACGACCTCGGCGTAATGGTCGAGGCCGAGCAGATTGTGGATGAGGCACAGCGCCTTAACGTGGATGTCATCGGCCTAAGCGGGCTGATCACCCCCTCGCTCGAGGAGATGATACAGGTCTGCAAGGAGCTCGAGAAGCGAGGAGCCCGCATCCCCGTCATTGTGGGCGGTGCCACCACCTCCGCTCTCCACACGGCGCTGAAGATGGCTCCCCACTACTCGGCACCCGTGATCCATGCTGCCAATGCCAGCGAGAATGTGAAGATCATGGCCGCCCTCACGGGCCCCGAGCGCGAAGATTGGCTCAAGGAGCATGCCGCAAAGCAGGAAGCTCTGCGCCAAACCTTTAACCGCACGGAGCAGGAGCGACGGCTGCAACCCATCGTCGAGGTGCGCAAGGAGCGCCGCGAAAAACCCGCAAACGAGATCGTCGAACCGCTCCATCCGGGCCGCGTGATCTTCTCCGAAGAGGCGATCGAAGCCGTGGAGCCGCTTATCGACTGGAACTTCTTCTTCCACGCTTGGGGAATCAAGGGCCACTATCCGACCCTGCTCGACCACCCCGAACGAGGTGAAGAGGCGCGTAAACTTCTTCAGGATGCCCAAACGATGTTGCAACGCATCAAGCAGGAGAAACGCCTCCACCTGCAAGGTGTGGCGGGGATCTTCCCTGCCCGCCGCGAGAAGGAGGTCATCGTCCTGACCGACAACAAGGGCAAGGAGGTACGTCTGCCGATGCTGCGCAACCAGACACGCGGCGAGGAGCACCTCTCGTTGGCCGATTTTGTGGCCCACAAGGGGGACTGGATCGGCTGCTTTGCCCTCTCGGGCGGTATCGGACTGAAGGAGTTTGCGGAGGAGTTGCGCCAAGCAGGTGACGACTATTCGGCCATGTTGGCCAAGCTCTTGGCCGACCGCCTCACCGAGGCCTTTGCCGAGTATGTCCACCGCTTTGTAAGGCGTGAGATGTGGGGCTACTCGCCCGAAGAGCAACTCACCCCCGAGCAGATCATTCGGGGCGACTACCGCGGATTGAGAATGGCCTTCGGCTATCCCGCCACACCCGACCACGCCCTCAAGCGTCCGATCTTCGATCTGCTGCGCGTGGAGCAGTTTACTGCCATGCGCCTGGGCGAAAATTTCATGATCGAACCGGGCGAGGCGCTCTGCGGCCTCTTCCTGGCCGATGCCCGCTACTTCTCGGTGGGGTGTATCGACCAAAAGCAGCTGTTGGATTATGCCCGCAACTGGGGCGTTGATCCCGACGAGATTCGCCGTCGCCTGCCGAATAATACGTTATAGAAAAGAGAACGAAAAGAATTCCGAAGATGAATGTAATGGATTTGATCCATGGCGCGATCCAATCGGGACGTACCCGTTTCGCCTTCGAGCTGCTCCCCCCGCTTAAGGGGGATGGCAAGGAGTCGGTCTTCCGCGCCATTGAACCCCTGATGGAGTTCGACCCCGCCTATATCAACATCACCTGCCACCGCGAAGGAGTGAAGGAGTCTGCGCTCCCCGATGGCCGCATAGAGTGGCATGCCGTGCGTCGTCGACCGGGTACGGTGGGGATCTCAGCTGCCATCCGCGACCGCTACAAGGTGGAGGTTGTCCCCCACCTGATCTGTGGCGGCCACTCAAAATACGATATTGAAGATGCCCTGATCGACCTCGATTTTCTGGGGCTGAACAACGTACTGGCTCTACGGGGCGACCCCTCGCAAAACGAGAAACGGTTTATCCCCCATCCGCAGGGACACGCCCATGCGGTGGATTTGGTGCGCCAGATTGCCGCCATGAACCGCGGTGAGTTTATTGACGGCGAGGTGGCCGAGTGCCACCACTCACGCTTCTCGATCGGTGTGGCCGGCTATCCCGAAACCCACAGCGAAGCCCTCTCGTCCGAAGCCGACATCGAGGTCTTGAAGGCCAAGGTCGATGCCGGCGCCGAGTATGTGGTAACGCAACTCTGCTACGATACCCGCCGCTTCTTCGACTATGTGGATCGCTGCCGCAAGGCCGGGATCATGGTTCCCATCATTCCGGGGATCAAGCCCTTGGCCACGGTCAAGCATCTGGAGATCCTGCCCAAGACCTTCGGTTGCCACATTCCCGAGGAGCTCGAGCGCGAAGTACGAGCCCACGGCGACAACAAGCAGGCCGTACGCGAGATCGGTACCGAGTGGGCCATCCAGCAGAGCCGCGAGTTGATTGCCGCCGGCATTCCCATCCTCCACTACTATCCGATGGGGAAGGCCGACAACATCATCCAAATTGCCAAAGCGTTGTTTTAACTTAGCCACAAGAAGAGAAAGATGATAACCCCAAAAGAGCTACGTCGGGAACTGCACCGCCACCCCGAACTCTCGTTCCACGAGGAGAGAACTGCCGCCCGTATTGCCGAGGCGCTCACCCGTGCCGAGATTCCCTTCAGCCCGATTGCCCGCACCGGACTGCTGGCCCGTATCGAGGGAAAAGCAAATCTCAAGCGAGCCGTGGTATTGCGTGCCGATATCGACGCGCTGCCCATCCGCGAGGAGAGCGGTGTGGAGTTCTCGTCTGAGGTTGACGGAGTGATGCACGCCTGCGGCCACGACATGCACGCCGCCATCCTCTACGGCGTACTCTGCGCCCTGCGTCATGGGGAGTTTGAGGGCACGCTCTTCGGACTCTTCCAACCGGCCGAGGAGGTCAATCCGGGAGGGGCATTGGAGGTGTTGCAGGAGAATCCTTGGCGCGATTATGAAGTGGTGGCCGTGCTCGGGGAGCACGTGGAGCCGGATTTAGAGGTCGGCACCATTGGACTTCGAGCGGGCGCCTACATGGCGGCCAACGACGAGCTCCACATCCACATCAAGGGTGAGGGGGGCCATGCCGCCCTGCGCGAAAGGGTGCAGGATACGGTCTCGACGGCTGCCCGCCTGATCCTCGAACTGCTCACGCTCAACTCCCCGGAGCGGATTCTCTCGATCGGCCGCGTGGAGGCCCCCGGGGCAACCAACGTCATCCCCGACGGGGTGGAACTTCAGGGGACACTGCGCTGCTTCTCGCCCAAGGTGCGCACCGAGGGTGTTGCCCGAATCCAAGCGATGGCCGAGGAGATCTCGCGCAAGAGCGGTATTGGAATCGAGGTGGAGATTCGAGAAGGGTACCCTCCCGTGGTCAACACCCCCGATTTAACCGAGAGAGTCCACAAGAAGGCCCTTACGATGGGCTATCGGGTGAAGGAGCTCGACCGTCGACCCACCTCCGAAGATTTCGGCCGCTACGGAGAGCTCTACCCGGCTCTCTTCTACCGCCTGGGAGTGGGGCCCGATGCCGGCAAAACCCACACCTCCCGTTTTAAGCCCGATGAACGAGCTGTTGATGTAGGGATCGACCTGATGAAGGGGTTGGCTCTCATGCTTTTGAACCAAGAGTAACCATGAAAAAACAACTGAAGAGATCGGCAGACCGCCGCGGGATGATCCTGCAGCTGCTGAGCGAATTTCCAAACAATAAGTTTTCCGTCAAGCATTTAGCCTCAGCATCGGGTGGCAACACCCGCGAGGGCCGGCGCGAAACGATCACAATCCTCGAGGCGCTTCTCAAGCAAGGAGCTGTCGATGCCGTCGGGCGCGACAAGTTCCGCCTCGGAGGACGTCTCAGGCCTCGCCACGAAGGGGTGGTCGAGATGACGGCCCAGGGGGCACTCTACGTCTGTGTGGAGGGGCTCGAGGAGGATATTTTTGTCCATCCGCGCAGCAGTGGCGGAGCCTTGGATGGCGACCGTGTAGAGGTAGTGGTGATGCACACCTCGAAGAGCGGAGCCCACGAGGGGGAGATCATCCGCATTGTGGAGCGCTCGAAACGCAACTATGTGGGAGTGGTCGAGTGCGACCGCCACGCCCTCTTCGTGAGGGCCGACTCGCGCAAGATGCCGGTCGACATCTTCCTGCCCCGCAAGCAGTACCCCCAACTCCGGGAGGGCGACAAGGTGGTGGTACGTATTGTCGATTGGCCCGAGGGGTCGAAGAGCCCTCTGGGCGAGTTGGTCGACTACCTCGGAAAGGCGGGTGAGAACGACGCCGAGATGCACGCCATTCTCTCCGAGTATGAACTCCCCTACCGCTTTGAAGAGGCGGTCGTCAAGGAGGCTGAAGGGATCAGTGGCCGACTGCGTAGCGAGGACTACGCCACACGCCGCGACTTCAGAGCGGTTACCACCTTCACGATCGACCCGGCCGATGCCAAGGATTTCGACGACGCCCTCTCGATCCGCACCCTCAAGGAGGGGCTCTGGGAGGTGGGCGTACACATTGCCGACGTAACCCACTATGTGAAGCCCAACTCGGAGATCGACCGCGAGGCGGCCCGTCGCGGCACCTCGGTCTATCTGGTTGACCGTACCGTGCCGATGCTGCCCGAGCGGCTCTGCAACGAGATCTGTTCGCTTCGGCCCGAGGAGGAGAAGTGCTGTTTCTCGGTACTCTTCACCCTCAACGAGAAGGCCGAGGTGCTGGATCAGTGGATGGGCCGTTCGGTGATCCGCTCCGATCGCCGCTTCACCTACGAGGAGGCCCAAGCCGCCATTCAGGGAGGTCAAGGGGAGTTTCACGAGGAGATCCTCACGCTTCACCGCCTGGCCCAGGAGCTGCGCCGCGAACGTTTCCGCCGCGGAGCCGTCGCCTTCGCCCGCGAAGAGATGAAGTTCCATCTCGATGAGAAGGGGCGCCCCACGGGGGTCTATTTTAAGGTGCAGCAGGAAGCCAACCAACTCATCGAGGAGTTTATGCTATTGGCCAATCGCCGCGTGGCCGAGTTTTGTGCCCACCGCCTGCAGAATGGCCGCAAGGTTCCCCGTACGATGCTCTACCGCGTACATGACGAACCCTCGAGCGAGAAGTTGGATCGTTTCCGCAGCTTCATTCTCCGCTTCGGCCACCTCTTCAAAGCCTCGAAGGGGCGTGCTGTAGCCAAGGAGATGAACCGTCTGCTCCACTCGCTCAAGGGGGCCCGCGAGGAGAATGCCGTGCAGCTGCTGGCCGTAAGGTCGATGGCCAAGGCGCTCTACTCGACCGACAACATCGGCCACTACGGCCTCGCCTTCCCCTACTACACCCACTTCACCTCCCCCATTCGCCGCTACCCCGATATGCTGGTACACCGCCTGCTCGATAGCTATCTGCAAGGGGGACGATCGGCCAACCGCGACCAACTGGAGGCCCTCTGCGAGGAGGCCAACGAACGCGAATTGCTCGCCTCGGAGGCTGAACGTGCCTCGATCAAGTATAAGGCGGCAGAGTTCCTCTCCGAGCGGATCGGGCAGGAGTTCCCGGGCCATATCTCGGGCCTCTCGGATTGGGGAATCTACGTGGAGCTGGACGATTGCCATATCGAGGGGATGATCTTCCTGCGTGAACTCGATGGCGACTTCTACCAATTTGACGAGGAGCGCTATGAGATCTACGGCCACACAACGGGCGAACGTTTCACCTTAGGCGACAGGCTCTTGATCCGCATCAAACGCACCGACCTCAAGCGCCGCACCATCGACTTTGAATTGGTAAAACGAGGCTGAGAAAGATGAAACAGATCTATGCAAAGGCTCTTGAGCAGCACCCCTTAAGCCACAAAGAGGCACTTCGGCTCTACCTGGATGCCCCCCTGGAGGAGTTGGCTGCGATTGCCGATCAACTGCGTCGCCGGATGGTGGCTGATCCCGAAGTGGTAACCTGGCAGATCGACCGCAATGTCAACATCACCAATGTCTGCATCTCGGGGTGTCGCTTCTGCAACTTTCATGTCAAGCCCCACCAAAAGGAGCGCCACTTCATCACCACGCGCGAGGAGTACTACCAAAAGATCGAGGAGACCTTCCGTTTCGGTGGCGATCAGCTGTTGTTGCAAGGAGGACTCCATCCCGAACTCGGAATCGACTTCTACGAGGAGCTCTTCCGCGACCTAAAGAGCCGCTACCCCACCCTTCGGCTCAATGCTTTAGGGGCACCTGAAGTCAGCCACATCGCCCGCATCAGCGCTCTTACGACCCGCGAGACGCTTCGTCGTCTCCGGCTTGCCGGACTGGATACGCTGCCCGGTGCCGGTGCCGAGATCCTCTCCACAAGGGTACGCCGTCAACTCTCGCCCGCCAAGCCCTCGGTTGAGGAGTGGCTACGGGTAATGCACGAAGCCCACGAGGAGGGAATCCCCTCCACGGCGACCATGATGTATGGCCACATCGAGAGTCCCGAAGAGCGAATCGAGCACCTGATCAAGATCCGCGATCTGCAAGCTGCAAAGCCCACCTCGTCGCGTGGATTCACCGCCTTTATCCCCTGGATCTTTCGTTCGACGGGCA
This sequence comes from uncultured Alistipes sp., assembly GCA_964600455.1. Taxonomy (GTDB): domain Bacteria; phylum Bacteroidota; class Bacteroidia; order Bacteroidales; family Rikenellaceae; genus Alistipes. The sequence continues at coordinate 14,717 of CAZRJU010000026.1, forward strand.
CTCCGCTCGAAGAGGCCGGTATCCACACACGCTTCTCGGCTCCGGAGTATCTGCGCCTGATCGCCATGAGCCGCATCATCCTCCACAACATCCCCAACATCCAGGCCTCGTGGCTTACGGTGGGCAAGGAGAGTGCCCAGGTGGCCCTGCACTGCGGCGCCAACGATATGGGCTCGATCATGATCGAGGAGCATGTCGTCTCGTCGGCCGGAGCCAACCACCGCTTCACGGCCGAAGGGATCCAACAGGCTATCCGCGAGGCGGGTTTCCGCCCACGCCTTAGGGATCAACTCTACAACTACCGCGATTAGAAACAGCGTGCCCCGACTACACCACAGTAGCCGGGGCACTTACTTAAAAGAGTCTCCCTTAATTGGTGATCTGCAACTCACCCTCCGGGGCATCAATCACGATGGGGCGTGAACGATCCACCTCCGAAGCCAGGATCCGGCGCGAAAGTTCGCCGATGATCTCCTGCTGAATGGTACGCTTCACGGGGCGGGCCCCATAGAGCGGGTCGTAACCGTGTTGAGCAATCCACCGGCGGGCCTGCGGAGTACACGAGAGCTCGATGCCGTTACCGGCAAGCATGCGGGCCACAATCCCCATCTGAATATCGACCACCTGTTCGATATCGGCCAACGTAAGGGGAGTAAACATGACGATCTCATCCACGCGGTTCAGGAATTCGGGCTTGAGCTGCTCACGCAAGAGCCCCAGCACCTCGCGGCGGGTAGCCGCCAAGGCTTCGGTCGAGAACTCCTCCCGGCCATGCAGACCGCCAAGACGCTCCTGAATCAGGTGCGATCCCATGTTCGAGGTCATGATGATAATCGTGTTGCGGAAATCGACCGTACGCCCCTTATTGTCGGTCAGGCGGCCGTCGTCAAGCACCTGCAAAAGGATGTTGAAGACGTCGGCATGCGCCTTCTCGATCTCGTCAAGCAGCACGACCGAGTAGGGTTTACGCCGCACCGCCTCGGTGAGTTGTCCCCCCTCGTCGTAGCCCACATATCCCGGAGGGGCTCCCACCAGACGCGATACACTGTGGCGCTCCTGGTACTCCGACATATCAATACGGGTAATCATCTGGTCGTCGTTGAAGAGGAACTCAGCCAACGCCTTGGCCAGTTCGGTCTTTCCCACACCGGTCGTACCGAGGAAGATGAACGAGCCGATCGGGCGGCGCGGATCGCTCAAGCCGGCACGCGAACGACGTACTGCCTCCGCGATGGCATGGATCGCCTCACGCTGTCCCACCACACGGCGCCCCAACTCCTGCTCCATGCGCAAGAGTTTCTCGCGCTCCGAGGAGAGCATACGGCTCACCGGTATCCCCGTCCAACGCGATACCACCTCGGCAATATCCTGAGCATCGACCTCCTCCTTGATCATCGGATCCTCGGCCGAGGTGTGGCGAAACTCCTCCTGAAGCTTGTCGATGCGTTGCTGTGCCTCGACAATCTTCCCGTAACGCAACTCGGCTACGCGCCCATAGTCACCCTGGCGTTCAGCCTGTTGGGCCTCGATCTTCATGCGCTCGATCGCCTCTTTGTCGCTCTGGATGCGGCGCAGCAGATCGCGCTGCTCCTGCCACTTGCGGCGCATCTCCTTCTCGCGGCCCTTCATCTCGTCAATCTCCTTGGTAAGGCGCTCCAGGCGCTCCTTGTCGTTCTCGCGGCGGATTGCCTCGCGTTCGATCTCCAGTTGGCGCACACGACGATCGAGGGTATCGATCTCCTCCGGCACGGAGTTCATCTCCAGGCGCAGGCGCGAAGCGGCCTCATCGACCAGGTCGA
>CAZRJU010000027.1:0-16305 GCA_964600455.1 uncultured Alistipes sp.
CTTTTCTTCCATAGCTTTACCTTTTTTTGTGTAACGCTATTTCAGGACGGGACAGTCAAAAACTGACAGCCCCTTTTGCATTGGGATTAGCCCGACGAGAGAAGTTCGCAAGCCCCCTCGAGTCTCGCTGTATCGTTAACGCTTCCGAACAAATACCATTGCCGTCCGCGACGTGTTGTAGATCTGCATATAGTGGCGCGTAATCCCATCCTCGCACTCGTGCGGGAAGCTGAAGTGCTCCACCTCGGGATCGTTGCGCTCGAGGCCGCCAAAGCGTTTTTCGTCGCTCGAAAGCAACAACTTATACTTACCCGGACGAGGTACGGGCAGGATGTAATCGGGGATCGAGGCCGTGGGATGCCAATTGAAGACGAAGAGCAGATCGCCGTGATTAAAGACCATCGTCTTATTCTCCTCGTCCATCATCAGGTTGTAGGGATACCCCTTGGCCAACACCTTACGACGACGAATCAGGCGAATCATCGCCTTATCGAACTCGGCCAAGTAGGAGTAACGCAAAAAGCCGTTGGTCGAGAGCGACCAGAGGCGCTGGGCGTGCTTATAGCTCCAGCCGTTTCCCTCACGCGGGAAGTCGATCCACTCGGGATGACCAAACTCATTGCCCATGAAGTTCAGGTAGGCCTGACCACCCGTAGCAATCGTAAAGAGGCGTATCATCTTATGAAGCGCCATACCACGATCAATCACCAGGTTCTCCGAGGCCCGGTTCATCGAGAAGTACATCTCCTTATCCATCAAACGAAAAGCGATCGTCTTGTCGCCCACCAAGGCCTGATCGTGCGATTCGGCGTAAGCCACGGTCTTCACCGCCGGCAGACGGTTAGTCATCTGCGACCACATCTCCCAAATATTCCAATCCTCATCGGGAATCTCCTTCAGGTATTTGATCCAGAAGTCGGGAATGGCCATACCGAGGCGGTAGTCGAACCCGATACCGCCATCGCGGGCCGGGATGCAGATACCGGGCATACCACTCACATCCTCGGCAATGGTGATCGCCTCGGGACGGTATTCATGCACCAGGTGGTTGGCCAAGGTGAGGTAGGTGATGGCATCGCGGTTGACCCCCTCATCGAAGAACTTTTCACGCGCATCGAACTCGGTGTAGCCAAAGTGGTAGTAGAGCATCGAGGTTACACCATCGAAACGGTAGCCGTCGAAGTGGTACTCGTCGAGCCAATACTTTACGTTCGATAGGAGGAAGTGCTGCACCTCGGGGCGGCCGTAGTCGAAGACCTTGGAGTCCCAGTAGGGCTGGTTGCCCGCCTCGCCCGGGCGTGAGTAGTGGTGATCCGAACCGTCGAGCTCGTTGATACCCTCGTTCAAGTTCTTCACATAGTGGGCGTGGACAATATCCATGATGACCGCGATCCCCAGTTCGTGGGCCCGCTTCACTAGCGCCTTCAACTCCTCGGGCGTACCAAAGCGCGACGAGGGGGCAAAGAACGAGGAGACATGGTAACCGAACGAACCGTAATAGGGGTGTTCGGCAATGGCCATCAGCTGCACGGCATTGTAGCCCGCACGCTTGATCTTAGGCAGGATCTTTCGGGTGAACTCCACATAGGTTCCCACCCCTTCGCGTTCCTGCGCCATGCCGACGTGGGCCTCATAGATCAGCGGATTCTCCCCCTTGAGACTAAAGCGCTCGTCCTCGCCCCAGTCGAAGGGTTGCGGGATCCAGAACTGGGCGGCAAAATCTTTGGTCTCGTCGTTCTGCACCACACGCGTAGCATAGGCCGGAATACGATCCATCCAACCGTTGTGGCCGTGAACATGGATCTTGTAGAGCGAACCGTGGGTGAGGCGATCGCGGTACATACCGTCGGGCAGGAAGATCGACCACACACCATCCCGATCACGCTGCAAGCGGAGTTCGGTGCGCTGCCAATTGTTGAAGTCGCCAAAGAGGTAGACATCGTGGGCGGCAGGAAGCCACTCGCGGAACCACCACCCCTGAAGCGTGGCATCATACTGCCAACCGAAATAGTTGTAGCCGTTGGCATAGCTCGAGATCGAGCCCGAGGAGGCCACTATGCGGGCCAACTGCTCCTCGTAGAGTTGGTGGCGATAGGCCAACTCCCCTTCGACGGGTTCGAGCCAGGGATCCTGCTCGACAATCGGGAGATGCTTTTCCATCCTATTCTGGTATTGATTTTGATTTCGTCTTTAGCAAAGATAGCAAAAAAATCGGCACATGCTACCCTTCCGCCGAGGAAATTTGGCCAAACCACAAAAAAGCCGTGAGAACCTTGTTAATTCACCGAATTTTCTTAATTTTGTCGGGTAAAAATGTTTATTAACCTTAAAACCTGATTTACGCTATGTTCAAAAATCATCCTAAAGGGCTGATTGCCGCAGCCCTGGCCAACATGGGTGAGCGCTTCGGCTTCTACATCATGATGGCTATTCTGGTGCTCTTCCTCCAGGCGAAGTATGGCTTCGACGGTACGAAGGCGGGTTTGATCTACTCGATCTTCTACTTCTCGATCTACATCCTCTCGTTTGTAGGCGGTATCATTGCCGACAAGACCAAGAACTTCAAGGGCACGATCCTTTGCGGTTTGATTCTGATGGCCTTGGGTTATGTGGTGATTGCATTCCCCACGCCTACGCCCTCGCCCAACAAGGCGCTCTTCGTGACGCTCACCTGTCTGGGCCTCTTCGTTATTGCCTTCGGTAACGGTCTCTTCAAGGGTAACCTCCAGGCGTTGGTGGGTCAGATGTACGACAACGAGAAGTACTCTTCGATGCGCGATTCGGGCTTCTCGATCTTCTACATGTTTATCAACGTAGGCGCCATCTTTGCTCCGCTGATGGCTGTGGGTATCCGTAACTGGTGGGTACAGCACTCGGGCTTTGTCTATGATGCCGACATGCCGGCTCTCTGCCACTCGCAGATCGCAGGCACGTTGGAGGGCGGTTCGTTGGAGAAGTTCGCCGCCTTTGCCGAGCAGTTTGGCTACAGCGACATGACGGCCTTTGCCAACGACTACCTCAACGTCTTTGTGACGGGCTTCCACTACGCCTTTATGTGCGCCATCGGTGCCATGGCCATCTCGCTGGTGATCTACCTGACCAACAACAAGAAATTCCCCAACATGCAGGCCAAGGCGAAGGCTGCCGCCAATAAGGAGGAGGTAATGATGGAGGCTCGTGAGATTCGTCAGCGTCTCTATGCCCTCTTTGCCGTCTTTGGCGTGGTGATCTTCTTCTGGTTCTCGTTCCACCAGAACGGTCTTACGCTTACGATGTTTGCCAAGGAGTATACCGACCTGAGCGGTATTAACGTCGATTTGGGCTTCACCTCGATCAAGGGTGCCGAGATCTTCCAGTCGATCAATCCCTTGTGCGTGGTGCTGCTTACGCCGATCGTAATGGGTGTATTTGGTTGGTTGCGTGCCCGCGGCATGGAGCCCTCGACCCCCAAGAAGATCGCTATCGGTATGGGTATTGCTGCCTTAGGCTTTGTGGTGATGGCTGTCGGTTCCTACGTGGCTAATCTGCCCGAGTGGTCGACCCTCTTCCAGAAGGTGGTTGATCCCGCCACGGGCGAGGAGTCGGTGAAGGTGCTGCGCGACTTGAGCAACGCCGAGCGTGTAACGCCGTGGCTCTTAGTAGGTACCTATGTGGTACTGACCATTGCCGAGCTCTGCATCTCGCCGCTGGGTATCTCCTTCGTATCGAAGGTGGCACCCCCGCAGTATCAGGGTATCATGCAGGGTGGTTGGTTGGCCGCTACGGCAATTGGCAACCAGCTCCTCTTCATCGGCGCCATCCTCTATCAGTCGATTCCTATTTGGATGACCTGGACTGTATTCGTTGTCGCCTGCACCCTTTCGATGGTTGTAATGCTCTCGATGGTGAAGTGGCTGGAGAAGGTAACGGGCGAGGCCAAGGCCTAAATCCGCTACCCCACGATAGGAGAGGGCGCTCATTTTTGAGCGCCCTCTCTTCTTCTTTACACGGTGCATAAGGCTACCTCACACTACACTTATTACTCCTCCTTAATCGAAATGGTGGCATCGGAATAGGCATAATCCAAGGGCTTTCTGGGGGTGTAGAAATTTTTACCGAGGCAAACCTTATACTGCTTACCAAAGGTCTTGACCACAATGAAGTAGTCATCACCCATCTCCTATTCCCTGTTGTTATAGCGCGTCAACACTTGATCAGACGCTTATAGTGGCAGAAGGCAAGCCTCCCCTCATCGTCGCGCAGATGCATTCCTCCCCCCTGACAGTAGCGGAACATATCGCAGGCGGCACACGCCTCCGTGCGGGCCCATTCACGATCGCGAAAGGGTCGGAAGCGCTCCTGCCACACCTGCCAGAAGGAGTCGCGGTAGATGTTCCCCTGGTGGTAATTCGCGCGAATCGAGGTGCAGCCCGAGATGGCTCCATCCACCCTTATCGAGGCCACCGTAACACCCGCTGCACACTGATAGAAGTGGTCGCGCACCTCGGCCTCATAATCACCCAAGAAGCCCTCGCAGGAGTAGGAGAGGTCAATACGGCCCTCCTTACGGGTGCGGCGAATAAACTCCATCACACGCACAAACTCTTCGTCTGAAAGCTGCAAGGTAAGATCCTCCTTGGCCCTTCCCGAGGGAAAGATTGTAGCTATACGCCAGTGGGTTACCCCCTCATTGATCAAGAACTCCTTAAACTTCTCAAGATGCTCCACCATGGGCGAGGTAACACAGGTGATGATGTCATAGGTGAGCTCCTTGTGGCGGATAATCGAACGAATCGCCTCTACGGCACGGCGGTAACTTTCGGGGTGGCGACGGATATAGGTATGGCTCTCCTCAAAGCCGTCGAGGCTCACCGAGATCGTCTTCAAGCCGGCAGCGATCAGGCGCTCCAGGCGCTCCTCACTCAGGGCCAGGCCGTTGGTCACCATGCCCCAGTCGTAGCCTCGCTCCGTGACGGCACGCCCCGCCTCCTCCAGATCCTCACGGCAGAGCACCTCGCCTCCCGAAAAGATGATGAGCACCTCACGGGGTTTGACATGAGGAGTAACCTCCCGATCAAGCACCCCGAGAAAATCCGCAAGCGGCATATCGGGCAGAGCGGGGGCCACACGGCAGTCGCTTCCACAGTGGCGGCACGACAAATTACAACGAAGCGTACACTCCCAAAAGAGCGTACGCAACTTGTGCTCATCGACCACCTCGCGGTAGAGATCGGCAAAGAGCCTGAGGCCGATGCGTTTACGCAGGGAGGGTTTGTGCGACATCCTCTCCTACTGCTGATTATTCTCCGCGGGGCTGCTCCGCAGGTTGCTCCTGCGGTACCTCACGCACGGGAGGACGCACTCCGTAGAGTACGCGGATCGAGGGCTCGCTCTGCTCTACCCCCTCACCGGCGGCCGACCCTTCAGCCTCAGGCGTCTGGCGCACCGTGGAGCATGCGGTCGAAAAACCTAAAAGGGCCAACAAGGCCAGTTTTGCACGTTTGCTCATAACTGCTGTATTAAGTTCCGAACAAAGATAGTATTTTTCATTTGATTTTCCAAATTTAGGGTTATTTGTCCTTCTAAAACAGGAAAAATCAACAAAAAAGTCTAAAAATTTTGACAGTAGAGAAAATTTGCATACTTTTGTTATGCTAATAACACAACTATCACTCAAACAAAAAAGTACTACTATGACTGGAACAGTAAAATGGTTCGACAGCAAAAAGGGATTTGGTTTCCTGATTTGCGAGGGCGGCAAAGAGGTTTTTGTTCACTACACGGGCATCGCTGCCGAGGGTTTCCGTTCGCTGACCGAGAATCAGCGCGTGGAGTTCGAGATCGAGAGCGTTGATCGCGGTGAGCAGGCTATCAATGTTCGCGTAATTGAGTAGGAGTTCTGTCGCTCCGTTTCTCCGATATTCACTCGGAACAGATCAAGATGGGCTGTACAACCTCAAAGGGGAGTACAGCCCATCCTCTTTTTATAGTCCAATCTGCCACCTCAAGCCGTTTCCTATCTCATGATGATCGGGAGGGTGATGCTGTGGCCATGGTTATCCACAACCGTAAGGCGGTGGTAACCCGCTTCGGGCCGGATCTTTTGGTGATGAATGGCCGTAGTAGAGCCTATGTAGGCGTTATCTAAGTGCCAGAAGAGCTCCGCATTGGGGTCGGTGTGGGCCGCCTTGCAAACAATGTGGCCCGGCGAGCCATCCGGTTGTCGGGGCAGCGCAAGCACACTGTTCGGCAAGGGGTAGAGCACCTGCATCATGGGGTGAGCACTAAGCGAACTCCCCTCCTTGAGGGGCGGTAAGGGGCGATACTCGGGATGGGCCTTGGCGTAGTAGTACTCCATGTGGGGCGGCAGAAGAAAGCGCGACTCCACTACGACCGGTTCGCTACGATCGACCACCTGTCGGGAGCCGTCTACCGAGAGAGCCACCTCCCGACAATAGGGACAGCAGCCGCCCTTCTCCGCCTTTTGGGGGAGGCGGAAACGCACCGTATCGCGGCAGTGGCGACCGGCCGGATAGCCCGAATGGCGACATACCGACCGCTCGATTCCCTCCTCGGCAGTGGGGGGATCAAACCACCCGGCATTGGGTAGCAGGGCAAAGAGGTCGAAGAGGATCGGCCCGGCAGTTCGGGCACCGGTCAGGGCGGGGACTCCGCTGCCATCGGCATTACCGGCCCATACCCCCACCACATAGCGGGGCGTAATACCCACAGCCCAGGCATCGCGCGAGCCATAACTGGTTCCCGTCTTCCAGGCGATGGGCGCCACGGAGGCCACACGCCTCCAATCGAGCTGATCGGGACGGTTCACCTCTCTTAGCGCCTCGAAGGTGGCATAGAGGGCCATCCGATCCCGTAGGGGAAAATCGGTATGGGCCGATGGATCAAGGTAGCAGGCCGCCATGCGGGCATAGGCCTCAACCACATCCACCAATCGCACCTCGGCTCCACCCAACACCAACGAAAGACCATACTCCTCGGCAGGGCGCGAAAGCGAACGAAAGCCACACGCCTTCAGGGTCTCGGCAAAGCGGTGGGTGCCGTAGCGATTGAGCAGGCAGACGCTCGGGATGTTGAGCGAGAGGGCCAAGGCCTGATCGGCCCGCACGGCACCGAGATAGGAACCATCGAAATTCTTGGGGTGAAAACCGCCGAAATCGGTCGGCACATCGGGCAGGAGTTGCTCGGGCAGAATACACCCTTCAGCGAGCGCTGCGGCATAGAGCAGCGGCTTGAGGATACTCCCCGAAGAGCGAGGTGCACGGGCTATATCGACCCAACGGCCCTCCCGCTCAAAGGTCATATCGCTATTGCCGACATAGGCTACCACCCGACCACTCTTCACCTCCATCACCACTGCTGCCAGATCGTGCACCCCCTCCCGACGCAACTCCTCGCTCCAACGGCGGGTAAGCTCCTCCACGCGGCGTTGCAGTTCACGGTCAATCGAGGTGATGGTCAACTCGCCACGATTTACACGGTGGTAGTGTTCCACCAGGTGGGGAGCATGGTGGGGCATCGGATAGGGTTTTCCGATAAGCGGCTCCTCGATCGAGAGGCGATACTCCTCTTCGGAGAGCTCTCCCCGTTTGAAGAGACGTGTAAGCAGTCGGTTGCGTTTGGCAAACAGGGCATCACGGTTGCGCTCCAGATGGATCAGCGAAGGGGCGTTTTGCAGAACGGCCAATGTAGCAGCCTCGGCCCAGGAGAGCTCTACCCCGTCATCGCCCAAGTAGCGCCACAAGGCGGCATCAATGCCCACCACATTGCCACCAAAGGGGGCATGCGAGGCATAGAGGCGAAGGATCTCCTCTTTGGTATAACGCATCTCTAAGCGGGTGGCCATGAAGATCTCGATGAGCTTCTGCCCCACCGTGCGGGGCTTTTGGCGCGAGAGACGGATCAACTGCATGCTGAGGGTACTGCCGCCACTGACAACCCGCCCGTTGCGAAGATTCTGCCAGGTGGCACGCGCCAGAGCCGGAAGGCTCACGCCGCAGTGGGAGAAGAAGCGGCGATCCTCAAACTCGACCAACGCCTTCACAAACTTCTCGGGCAACGTATCGCACGGCGGAAAGCGCCACTGCCCATCGTCGGCCACGCGGGCCCCAAGCAGCTCCCCCTCTCTATCCACCACCACCGTCGAGTAGCAGACCCCGTCGAAGAGCTCCCGATCGAGGCAAAAGAGCCACAGCAGCAGGAGAGCTCCTGCGGCTATGGCCATAAGGGATTGAATGGGATGTTTCATTACCAAACTATGCAGGTTTGTTGGGGTGTTAAAGCACGGCAGGAGCTCTCATACATCTCCTCGCAAAGGGTGGGCGGCAACATATACTCACCCAAGTAGGCAGCTCTGAGACGCACGACAAAGCGTTTCGGAGCCCCCGATCGAAGCGCAAAGTACCAACTGATACGATCGTCGCGTTGATCGGTGTAGGCACTCTCACCTACGCTCCCCGAGGCCACCAGGCGTTCGTTCCAAATCTCCCAACCCGACGGCACAAGATAGGTAAGGGCCATCGAAGGCGACTCTTCCTCCTGCTTTTCAACCTCGATGTGGGCCAAAAACTCCGTTCCCTGCCTCAAGGAGTCGATTCGAAGGCTTTGCCCTGCAAGATCGGTGTAGCTTACGCGGAGCGATACCCCTTGCTGCGAGGCCGGAATGGTCTCGTCGGCAGCCGGTTGGCGCGAGGTCATCAGCGTAAGGTAAATCATCCCCTCGCCGCAATTCTCCACCTCGACACTCCCCTGCTCGGGCCGAAGCGAACGCTGCACTACCCCATTCAGGCCACTGACACGCTCCCTTTCGCCATCGGCTTTCGTGAGAAGAATCTCCCCGTCAGCGCTCCCGGCAATGGCCATAAAGCGGCTCATGGCCATACCGACAAAGGCGAGCTCCTGGGTCGAGGTGCCGGCTGCAGAGAAGTGCTCGGCAATCTCGCCGGCCAGCCTGAAGGCCCGCTCCCTATGACCCATCAGGGCATAGGCATCCAACTCCATGGCCCGATCGCGCAGCGGAGACCAGAAGGTGGCGTAGGTACCCCGCTTTTCGGGAGCCTTGTCGAGCCCCTCAAGCAGGTGATCGGCCACATCCCTTCGTCCCATGAGCGAGTAGGCGGCAGCCAACCGCACCAAGGCTTGGCGCGAGAGGCTCTTCGATTCGCGCAACTTATTCATCAGGGCTGTGGGTTGCTCGCCGGCTGCAACAAGCGTATAGAGGCGGTAGGCTTGTTGCAGGTCGGCTCCCCCCTCCGTCGTGTGGCGGTATCTGCGAGCCGCTGCAAACTGATACTCGATCCACCGCTCAAAGAGAGCCTCCGGAAGTAGATAGCCCTGACGACGAGCCTCAATCAAGAGTTCTCCCGCCATCGAGCTGACCCACTCGTGCGCCTCGTCATAACCGGGCCAGTAGGCAAAGCCTCCCGAGGCCACCTGGCGCTTGGAGAGCTCCTTGAAAAGCCCCCTAAGCATCCCTTCGGAGCGCTGCTGCTCCTCGGCTTTCAAATAGGGACGGGCGTGGAGCATGAAGATCGCCCGCGACGAGAGCTGCTCGGAGCAGCTGTGGGGATAGTGCTCCACATAGTTGAATGTAGCACTGAAGTCGATGCTCGGAGCCGAAGCCAAGCCCAAACGAACCTCCCCTTGGGAGAAACCGGGCCACTCGAGCCTGAACGCCTTGCCCGCCTCGAGCAGATGGCCTCGGGAGGTTACAACGGGCGGCAGGGGATTTTCGATCGCCAGGTAGAGGGTATCCGAGGTACGGTAGTTACCCCCATGGGCCGTAATCACCACCTTAGCCGTTCCCTCGTTCAAGGGGTCGCAAGCCAACTCGAAATTGAGCAGTTTTTCACCCGAACGTGGCAACCTCTCGCGTTTAGTCGCTGCCCCCACAATGCTAAGGGGCCCCTCCACATCGACCGAGAGTTTCACATCTCCCACACCATCCTCCAGTGCAAAGAGGTTGACCGGCATCCGAAAACGATCACCACAATTCGCCTTGCGCGGCAGGGTCGGAAGGAGCATCAACGGGGAGCGTACCGCCACCGTCTTGTCGGCATGGCCATAGGCCCCCTCTTTAGCCGCCACGACCATCACACGCACCGAGCCCACATACATCGGCAGGGTGATCTTGTGCACCCGCTCTCCCCGCTTCAGGGTGAAGGGGCCGAGAAACTTCACCACGGGATTAAAGCGTTTCTCCTTACCGGCAGCTAAGCGCAAGGCCTCATCGCCGCCAATGCTCAGGATCGAGCCAAAGCGGCCGCCATAAGCCCCGATCACATCGTCATACATATCCCAGGTCTTTACCCCTAAGGCCTCACGCTGATAGATGGCCGACCAGGGTTCGGGGGTCTTGTAGGCGGTGATATCCAAGAGTCCCTCGTCGACAATGGCGAGCGTGTAGCTCATCGGCTTTCCGTCGCGTTCACGGATCCGAAGGGTAAACTCCTCGTGGGGAGTTATCTCTTCGGGGGCCTCAATCTCGGGATGAAGGATCGTTTGGGGGTCGACAACCATGGCTCCCTGTACGCCATAGAGACGGAGAGGCAGGTCGTTCCGACTCTCGGCATGGGGCTGCAGGAGCGTGGCGTGGAGGTAGAAGTTGGGGGCCATCTGCTCGGTTACAGGGAGGCGATGAGCCGTCTCGTGCTCCGAAGAGGTCTCCACCCAATGGCGTGAGATGACACGCGAGCCGTTCTCCACCGAGAGCAGGGCCCGCCCGCCACTCGAAGGGGGCAGGTAGACCGTTGCGTAGTCACCCACGGCATATTCACCCTTATCGAGCGCAAAGGAGAGCATCGAGGCAGCTGTCGGCTGCTCTCGTCCCGAACTACCACGCCACGAAGGCCAGTCGATCACCACAATTCCACCCGTGGCATGCCCCGAGAGGGGATCCTCCACATGGATCAGGTAGCGGCCGCAATCGGGATAGTCGACCCGAAAAGCGAGCTCGCCATGCCCGTCACGGGTAGCTACTCGACCCTGCCCGACCACCTCGATCGAGGAGCTCTGCACATAGCGGCTGAGGGCCGAAGGCGACTCCTCCCACCACCAACTCCAATCCATTTGGTAGATCTTGTAGTGAAGTTCGCGGTCGATGGGCCGACCCGCGGCATCGAGCGTAACGATCGGAAAGTGCAGATCGGTATCTGTCTCGCGGTAGCGTTCACCGAGGTCGATCCCGACATAGGAGTCAAAGGGCGAGTAAGGTACCGACTTCGAGGTGAGGCTCTCATCCCCCGCCGCCTCCGCCACACGCGCCACGAGGTTGGCCTGCAACATGCCGGGCAAGAGCTCCGTCTTGGGGGGTGTATAGCGCTGCTCATAGTCCCCCAACGAATCGAGTAACGCCGAAAAGAGGGTGTGTCGGGCCTGCGTAAAGCCCGAAAGCGGATTCGAGAAGCGGAAGCCGGGAAAACGCTCAAAGGGAGAGGGATTATTCAGCAACGTGAGCTCCATCGAAGCCCGCAACCCCTCAGCCGCAGGCCCCGTCAACCAATGGGCCTCCAAGCCCACCCGCATTGCGGAGTCCGGGCGCAGCACAGGCGGCGTTTTGATTCGGATTTTCAAGCGATTGGGCTTGATGGTTTCGATACGCACGGGGTGATTAAACTCCCGACCGCCCACCTTAAAGCGGGCATTCCAACGCCCGGTGGGGGCATTCTCCGAGGTGCGGAGACGGAACGAGTAGATCCCGTCGCAGCTCTCGCCAAGGGTTCGGGTCTCGTAAAGCTGCTCCTGAGGGGTGTAGAGTTCTAACGTTACGGGGTGGTTTCGCGGAAGCGTATGCTCCCGATCCTCCACGATCAGCGAGAGGAAGATCTCATCCCCCGGTCGCCAGACGCCTCGCTCGCCATAGACAAAGCCCTTCACCCCATCCGGGGCACGTTTACCGCCCACATCAAAGGCGCTCAACGAGAGTTCATGCCCGCTGTTGATCTTCAGATAGGTGGTCGATCGGCCATCGAAGGCCGTCACGATGAAGGGGGTGCCCTGCACCTTGAAGTCGGCAAAGCCCTCCGAAGAGCTGTAAGCCGCGCCTATTTCGCGCATCTGGTAGTTGTAGGCCGCAACGCGCACCCCACTCAGCGGGCATGCCGTCAGAAGATCCGTCACCGTACACCAGAGCCTCTCCCCCTCGGCACGCTTGACCTGCAGCCCCAGATTCGAGGCCATCACGTTGTATTCGGGCATGCGCTCCGAGCACATATAGTAGCTCTCCGTGGAGGGGTCGTCCATCTCCTGCCAATCGAAAGTCCAGTCGTCGTAATCGGGCGCCCAACGATCAATATAGGCACGCTCCTTATCCCAGAGCGCCTGATCCTGCTCGCTCGGGCCCTCGATCAGTTCAAAGGAGTCCACCTTGGCGCGGTTGTAGAGCGAATAGGCCCGCCTGAACGAGAGGCGAATGTTATAGATCGCCCCACGCTCCTGCCGAAAGAGCCCCTTCAGGTCGATCGAGAAGTTCTGCCAGTTGTGGAGGTCGAGCGAAGGATCCTGATCGAGGCGCACGGTCTGTTTGAAGATCAAACGGCCAAAGCGGCGCAGGCGGGCATAGCCCTCCACCTCATGCTCCTGAAGAAAGGCCATCACGTTGTCCGTGTAGATCTTCACCACATCCACATCCACAGCCGCCAGATTGACCGCCTGAAAAGGAAATTTCAGGTTCTTTCCATCGGGCAGAATGGTGCCGCTGATCGGCACCCGGATCGCCGGCGGAATCACCTCCTGCTCAAAGTGTTTCTCGATCTCCTCCGAAAGCATCCTCCCCTCGGCCGAACGAATCAGCTCCGAGAGGCGCAAGGTCATCTTCTCGAGGCCGTTGGTCGGATAGTAGAGCCTCACGTTGGCCCCTCGCCGCTCAATGCGCAGCTCCTCCAGGCCATCAATCGTGATGAGGCCGTCGAGCTCCTGCTCCTCGGAAAGCGGAGCCGAAAAGAGTAACTCGATATAGGGTTGGGTCGCCTCATGCCGCATGGCCGAGAGGAGTTTGAAGGTCGACAATCCGGGAATAGTCACCTCTACACGGGCCTCCGAGAAATGGGCCGACGGGGCATAGGTGATCTTCAGGCTCCGCTCCTCGCTTTCGCGCCGAAGGTTACTCAGCCGAAATTCCAGACAGGAGGCCTCTGCCGTCGGGCCGATAAAGGTGCGGGCCTCACTATCGCTACAAGTCAGAGGATCAGACATGGCGGCCTTCGGATCGGGTTCTCGACTGAAGATTATCAGCCCCTCCACCACCGCCTTATCGCTCGCCTCGGGATCAACGCTGACCCGAATATCCGTTAGTTTCACCTCACGGCGCTCCACCACAAAGCGGAAGGCAAAATCCCCCAACGAGTCGATCCCCGTAAGGCGCGCGAGAGAGAGGCGACAGCTATACTCACGGCCCTGTTTCAGCGCTCCGAATCGGGGCCGAAATTCAATTGTGCGCCCCCCTTGCACAAAGCGAGGCTCACCCTCCAGGGCCGGGGAGAATTTGAAGACCCCCTCGAGCGAACGCAGCGTGTCGATCTGTTCCCGCAAGCGTTCGGTTGTCTCGATGCGGATCGGCTCCTCCATATCGATTCGATTGGGGGTGTAGGCTGCAATCCATTTTGCTGCCTCGGAGGAAGAGAGAGGCTCCGGCGAGCCACAGGCAACAAGCCCCAACAGGGCGCTCATTGCCATCCAGAGTTTGAGCAGATTTTCTTTCATTTTTATCCTTGATTGATGTTTGTTGACACAACTTCTCAAGGACAAATCTCAAAAAAAGAGATCGTACAACCGCGCATTTTCTGCTCGACTGTACGAAATCGTTTTGGGGGTGTATGAAATCTCGTTAAGGCTGCTATTTCGTCCCTTCGGCTATCTCCTTTTCCAGACGATATAGCTGGTGTTGCGGGGCATTCTTCGGCGGCCCTTATAGTAGTTATCCTCACCAAATTCGTGAACGGTGTCCGCCTCATCCACCGCCCAGCCGTAGGCCGACGAACCGACCAGGTAGATGGCCTGGTCAACCCCCAGGTCGACCAACGCCTGCGAGAAATCGTGAAGCGACTCCTCAACGCCACTCTCCACCATAAAGATCTCCCCCTGGCGATCGCAGATACCGCGACGGATCGACTTCCCCTTGAGTTCGTTCTCCACAAGGCTGCCGTTCGAGACCAAGGGGTATTGGCGGAAGAAGTAGCCCTCCTGCTCGGTAGCCTGCTCAAAGAGGGGCGAATTTTCGGCTACGCCGATCGTGATTCGGCCATTGATCGAGGCGCAGAATCCCTTTTTCGAGAGCCCCCAGGCCCGCGGCACCCCCTTCAGGACAAAGGCCCCCACGATACCGCCGTTGTCGGCCCTGACATCGGCTGCCTGAGCGGCGAAGATGATCGAACTATCGCGCTTATCCATGCGACCGATATGGAGCGAGAGATCGCCATTATGCGGGATAAAGAGGCGAAGCGGAACATCATTGATGGCCGTATCCCGAATCTCCACAAAGCCGCGGGCCAGGGAGTCGACCTCGCGCCCGATCCAACGCGGCCGAAGGGGCTGCACCTCCTCCATCGGCTCGAAATAGGCCGGTTCGGGGGCACGGAGCCGCTGCTCTCCCCTCCACTCGAGATAGATCGCACCACCCACCAGACCAAGGCCCAGCAGGGAGAGGATAAGCCATATCACGGCACGCGGGAAGGGGCTCTTGGGGCCCTCCTCGCCGACAATGCGGATCTGGTCGTCTTGGATATCCTTAAGCTCTTTCATACCTATTTGGTCTCCTTTTCCAAAAGCTCCTTCAACTGTTTCAGTGCCTCTTTGGATGCCGTCACCGTATGGCTGAACGAGGCGACATCCGAGAGGGTCAGTTTCTGTTTGGGAATACTGATGTAGTAGATGTAGGAGCGGTTAATAATCAGGCTCTTACCGATACGAATAAAGACATTGCCCTCGCTGCCGAGCTGCGAGGAGATCATCTTCTCGATCTGCCCCAACTGATAGGAGAGCATGCGCATCTCGTTGTCGGTCTGCACCAGGGTCGAATAGTTG
Source organism: uncultured Alistipes sp. (assembly GCA_964600455.1). GTDB lineage: Bacteria > Bacteroidota > Bacteroidia > Bacteroidales > Rikenellaceae > Alistipes. The sequence goes on from CAZRJU010000027.1 coordinate 15,016, forward strand.
CCATCCGAACTGATATAGACGACTCTCTCGGGCGCCACACGCACCAGATCAATCGAGGTCGATATGATCAAATGTTTCTTCATTCAAACCGATTTTCCAAAGCAAATATACGCACCTTTTTCCACCCCACAAAAGATTTTCCCCGGGAATGTACGAAATTCCCCCTTCGCTGTATGAAATTCAACCACAAAAAGCGAGGAGGCTGCTCAACCTCGAAAGTCGGACAGCCTCCTTTGTGCTATTTCAAGCCTTCAAAAAAGCCCATTGGCTATTCGTAGCCCTTGATCACACCGCGCTTCGAGTTGCGGATAAACGAGAGCAGGTAGTCGCGCTCCTCGCTCTGGGGGATCTCGCGCTCCACCTCATCGCAACCGTTGATGTAGTTCAGGCCGCTCTGGAAGAGGATGCGGCAGGCGTTGTGGATCTCGGCGATACGCTCGGGGGTGAAGCCGCGACGGCCCAAGCCCACACGGTTGATACCGGCATAGCTGAGCGTGTCGTTGCGCACGATCACATAGGGAGGAACATCCTTCCCGAGCAGGGCACCGCCCTGGATCATCACGTGGGCGCCAATGTGCGTCCACTGGTGGATGGCGGCATGGCCACCGATCACGGCCCAGTCGTCCACATGCACCTCACCGGCCAGCGAGACACGGTTGGCGATCACGCAGTGGCTGCCCACCACGCAGTCATGACCCACATGCACATAGGCCATCAAAAGGTTGTCGCTCCCGACAATGGTGGTACCCGTCGAGGCGGTACCGCGGCTGATGGTTACATACTCGCGGATGTCGTTATCATCGCCGATCTGGGCGGTGGTCTTCTCTCCGGCAAACTTCAGATCCTGCGGCAGGCAGGCAATCGAAGCAGCCGTGTGAATCTTGCATCGCTTACCGATGCGGGCTCCGTCGTGGATCACGGCACCGGGGCCGATCCAGCAATCGTCACCAATCTCTACATCGCCGGCAATATAGGCGAAAGGCTCTACCGTAACATTTGCTCCCAACTTGGCGTCGGGGTGTACATAGGCTAAGGGACTGATCATAATATGCGGTCTCTATTTGGTTTTTTCAGGTTAGTTTTCGGATTAGTTCTTCTTGTTCTTCACGATCTGCGCCATCATCACAGCCTCGCAAGCAAGCGTGTCGCCCACAAAGGCCTTACCCTCGCAGAGGGCAACACCGCGGCGGATGGGCTCCAAGAGGTTGATCTCAAACTGCAACGTATCGCCCGGCACCACCTTGCGCTTGAACTTCACGCCGTCGATCTTCATGAAGTAGGTCGAGTAGT
>CAZRJU010000028.1:0-15917 GCA_964600455.1 uncultured Alistipes sp.
CATAAATCACGCCAGAGTAGTCATTGTATCAACCCCTAAATCAGCGAGTTACGATAGCAACAAAAACAAAATGAGGAAGTTACCTTTTCGTAACTTCCTCATCCTCAGCGGAGAGAGAGGGATTCGAACCCCCGGAACAGTTGCCCGTTCACCGCATTTCGAGTGCGGCCCGATCGACCACTCCGGCATCTCTCCTTGGTTATTTCCAGTCGTTTCGGAGTGCAAATATAGTAATAATTTTACAAAACAAGTTTTTTTTGTGAAAAAAAAGCTGTTTTTCTCGAAAAGTGAGCTTCCAAGGGGGAGTTGAAGGGGTGGAGAGGTTTTCTGTTTTGGGGGTTATATCCGCTTATTGGGCCTTATAGCGCCTCCCCGAATTGACGTAGCAGAAGGCCCTCGGCATCGCGTACGCTGCCACGGCTCCAGGTGTAGAGGGTGCGGATATACTCCTCCTCGCTTAGTTGCCACTCGTTACGCGACAGGCTAAGACGCATACGCTCGGAGAGTTGGTAGATCAGGATGGCGGCCGAGGCGGAGACGTTGAGGCTCTCGACCATGCCGCACATCGGGATACGCAGAAACTCATCGGCCGCCTCGATCACCTCCTCCGAGATCCCGGCATGCTCCGTGCCGAAGACCAGGGCGAACTTTCCGCGGGCGACATCGAAGCTCTCGGGGGTGCAACTCTCGCGGTGGGGCGTGGTGGCGACAATGCGGTAGCCGGCAGCCTTGAGCGAAGAGAGAGCCTCACCGGTCGATGGATGGCGGCAAATGTCGATCCATTTGTCGGTGCCGCGCACGATATTGAGGTTGGGATTGAACTTGCAGCGGGTCTCCACGGTGTGAATATCCTGCACACCAAAGGCCTCGCAGTGGCGTACCAGAGCCGAGGCGTTCTGCGGGTGAAAAGTGTTCTCCGAGAGGATGGTCATGTAGCGTGTACGCATCCGCAGTACCCGCTCCAGGGTCTCCACCCGTTCGGGGGTCATAAACTCCTTGAGGTAGGCGATGCGCTGCTGCAAGCTATCGAGGGGGAGGTTATTTGCGGTATTTGTCATCTTCGTCGAGGATTTTCAGGTAGCTTTCATAACGCGACCATGCGATCTCGCCCGCCTTGACGGCCGCCTCTACGGCACAGCCGGGCTCGTGTGTGTGGGTGCAGTTGTAGAATCGGCAGTCGCCCGCACGGCCGATCATCTCGCGGAAGTAGTGCCAGAGCTCGGCACCGTCAATGTCGATCAGCCCGAAACCCTTGATTCCCGGGGTGTCGATGATCCATCCCCCCGACTCGAGGCGATACATGGTCGAGAAGGTGGTGGTATGCTTGCCTTTGTGATGGCTCTCGGAGATTTCGCCTGTACGGACGTCGAGCGAGGGGTCGAGGGAGCGAATCAGGGTCGATTTCCCCACGCCTGAGTTGCCCGAGAGGAGTGTCGTGCCCTCCTTGATCCACTCGCGCACCCACTCTACCCCCTCACCCTCGGTGGCCGAGAGTTCGACAACACGGTAGCCGGCAGCTTCGTAGGTCTGCTTGAAGTCCTCGACCAAGTCGGGCTCCCTGCGAGCCAGGTCGATCTTGGCTAAGGCGATGACCACGGGGATCTTGTAGGCTTCGCAGGTTACCAGAAAGCGGTCGATGAATTCGCGTGCCGTGGTGGGTTGAAACAGGGTGGTGACGAGCAGGGCGCGGTCGATGTTGGCCGCGATGATGTGGGACTCCTTCGAGAGGTTGGAGGCGCGACGGATCACATAGTTGCGGCGCTCCTCGATTCCGCAAATCGTGTACTCCTCCTCACCACGTTCACAGCGGACGCGGTCGCCGACCACCACGGGATTGGTCGACCGAATCCCCTTCAGGCGCAGGCGGCCGCGAATACGGCAACGCAACACCTCTCCGCTGTCGCTGAGTACCTCGTACCAACTGCCCGTGGCACGAATTACGGTAGCGGTAAAATTACTCTCCATCATTGTTCAGAGGTATTTCGGGCGTGATCTCCGACCAGGGAACCTCGTTCACCATCTCTTTGAGGCGCGGCATGAGGGTCTCGGCAAAGAGACAGTAGGCATCAAAGCTGAGGGATCTCCGCAGGGTCTCCTCCTCGACCAGCCGTACATGCTTGTTGAGGGCAGAAAAGGCGGTAAAGAGGGCTCCGATCAAGAGCGCCCACTTCAGCACGGCGAGCCCCATGCCGAGCAGGGCATCCAAGCAACCCAGACCGGCCGCAACGAAGAGTTTGTTGATCAACCATCCGATCAGCGATGAGCCGATGAGTGCGAGCACGACAACAATGAGGAATCCGCCCGGATTCTGCCAGGAGGGCGAGAGGTGGAAAAAGGCCCCCGCCTGTGAGCCATAGCGCGAGGCGAGCCAGATGCTCAGAATAAAACCCACGAGCGAGACGACCTGGGAGATCAATCCCCGTCGCCAGCCGCAAATCATGGCCCAGGCCAATGCAATCAGGGCGATAATATCGACAAATGTTAAGCTATGTTCCATAGGTAGGGCAAAGATAGTAAAAAGTTTTTGTTAACTTTGCCTCACGAACAACTATCTTCTGGAGTTTATGATGGATCTTACAGAATACCGGCGTCGTGCGACCCATGAGGTGCGGATCGGAGAGGTGGTGATCGGAGGCGATCACCCCATTGCCGTACAGTCGATGACCAACACCTCGACCAACGATACCCGAGCCAGTGTCGAGCAGATCAAACGTATTGATCGGGCCGGTGGCAAGATTGTCCGCCTCACGGCCCAGGGGGTGCGTGAGGGGGAGAACCTCAAAGAGATTGCCGCATTGTTGCGCAGCGAGGGCTTCAAGACCGCTCTGGTGGCCGATATTCACTTCCTGCCCGAGGTGGCCGATGTGGCGGCCCGCTATGTGGAGAAGGTGCGCATCAATCCGGGCAACTACCGCCTGGACAGGGGCGATTTGGAGCGCCTGATTGCCCACTGCCGCGAACGGGGTGTGGCCCTGCGTATCGGAGTGAACCACGGTTCGTTAGCCAAACGTATCTTTGATGAGTGGGGCGATACGCCCGAAGGGATGGTGGAGGCCGCCATGGAGTTCCTGCGTATCTGCCGCCGCGAGGCCTTCGATCAGGTGGTCGTTTCGATGAAGTCGAGCAATACGCGCGTGATGGTGGCGGCCTATCGCCTGCTCGTGGAGCGCATGGCTGAGGAGGGGATGACCTATCCGCTTCACCTGGGCGTTACGGAGGCGGGCAACGGTCTGGAGGGGCGAATCAAGAGCGCTGTGGGGATTGGGGCCCTCTTGGCCGATGGTATTGGCGACACAATCCGGGTTTCGCTGACCGAGGCTCCCGAACATGAGATTCCTGTGGCAGCCCACTTGGTAGAGCACTTTTCCCGCCGCTCGGGCCGCTTCGAGATCCGGCACCCCGAGCGCTATGATGCCCTCGGTTTTTCGCGCCTGCATCCTGAGGTGGAGCCCCGTGTGCATGGGGAGGATCTGACCGGCTTTGTGGTTCTGGAGGCTCACTCCGAGAACCCCACGGCCGAGTTGCGTGCCGCCATTCTCAACCGTGAGGACTCGACTCCGGTGGTGGTCAAGCGCCACTACGCCATGAGCGACGTGGAGGCCGTAGCCATTGCCGCCGCTGCCGATCTGGGCCCACTGCTTCTTGATGGGCTGGCTGACGGGGTGTGGGTCGATGCCCCGCAACTTGGAGTGGAGCTTCTCCGCGAGATTGAACTGATGATCCTGCAGGCAGCCCGTCTGCGCTTTTCGCATACCGAGTACATCGCTTGTCCGGGGTGTGGCCGCACGCTCTATCACCTGGAGGAGACTTTGGCCCGCATCAAGGAGCGTACCTCCCACCTCAAGAACCTCAAGATCGGGGTGATGGGGTGTATTGTCAACGGCCCGGGTGAGATGGCCGATGCCGATTATGGCTACGTGGGGGCTGCTCCCGGGCGTATCACCCTCTACCGAGGGCGTGAGATTGTCGAACGCAACATCCCGCAGGAGGAGGCTATTGATCGCCTGATTGAGGTGATCAAGGCCCATGGCGACTGGATGGAAGAGTAAAAAAGAGGTGAGTATGATTTTACGCAAGCAATTTCTCAATCATGTGGCCCAGACCTCGCCTTCGCCGATGCTGGTGGAGGTGGAGCGTGCCGAGGGCTCCTTTTTCTATACCCCGGAGGGGAAGCGCTATTTCGATTTGGTGGCCGGCGTTTCGGTCTCGAATGTGGGCCACTGCAATCCGGAGGTTGTCGCAGCTGTGCAGGAGCAGGCGGCTCGCTATATGCATGTGATGGTCTATGGTGAGTTGGTCGAGGCTCCGCAGGTAACCTATGCGGCGGAGATCGCCCACTCGTTGCCGGATCCGCTGGAGGCAGTCTACTTCCTGAATTCGGGTGCGGAGGCTGTGGAGGGGGCCTTGAAGTTGGCCAAACGCTACACGGGACGTCGGGAGATGATCTCCATGCGGCGGGCCTACCACGGTTCGACCCATGGCGCTCTCTCGATGATGGGAACCCCCGAGGGTGAGGAGTGGAAGGCGGCCTTCCGCCCGCTGTTGCCGGATGTGCAGTCGATCGAATTTAATGATTTCGAGGCCTTGGAACGGATCACCGAGCGCACGGCCTGCGTACTGGTTGAGCCGGTGCAGGGAGAGGCGGGTGTACGTCCACCACGAGCCGGTTATTTGGAGGCGTTGCGCCGTCGTTGCGATGAGACCGGGGCCCTCTTGATCTTCGATGAGATACAGACCGGCATGGGCCGTACGGGCGAACTCTTTGCCATGCAGAAGTATGGCGTGACGCCCGATATTGTCTGCCTGGCCAAGGCCTTTGGCGGAGGAATGCCCCTTGGGGCCTTTGTGGCGTGCCACGAGGTGATGGATACCCTGCAGGATCATCCCGCCTTGGGCCATATCACCACCTTTGGAGGCCATCCGGTCTGCTGTGCGGCCGGGTTGGCAGCTTTCCGCTACCTGAAGAAAAATCGTGTTGTGGAGGCTGTTGAGGCAAAGGGTGCCCTCTATGAGGAGCTCTTAAAGGATCATCCACAGGTGGTGGAGATTCGCCGTAGCGGCCTGCTGCTTGCTGTGGAGTTGGGCGAGAGTGCCAAACTCTATCGTCTGATGGAGCTCTTCAAGGAGGTGGGGATTATGAGCGACTGGTTCCTCTATTGCGACACGGCCTTCCGTATCTCGCCACCGCTTACGATCTCTGAGGCCGAGATTCGTGAAAGTGTCGTCTTGATTAAGGAGGCGTTGGATCGGCTTTAGAGGCTCCAGACCACCCAGGCCTCCTCGATGGGAGCAAAGCCCAAGCGGTAGGGAGTTTCGCCCACGCTGCCATGAATCACCCCTGCGGGGGTGATTTTTCCTTTTGTCGAAACGGTTGCCGAAAGCCACTCCACACGGTGCAGATGGAGCTCTTTTTTTAGATCGAGCCCCTTGCGGTGGCTGATCTTATAGAGCGTCTCCTTGGCCGACCAGGCGATCCCCAACCAGGCCTTGTGGTCGGATAGGGCGCTCTCTTCGGGGGTGAGGTAACGATCGGCTACCGCCTCGAAACGACGATCTCCCGACTCGATATCGACCGCTACGGGCCCCGTCGGAGAGTAGATCAGGGCAACTCGATTGTGGCTGTGGGAGACCCCGATCCAGCCCCACCCTTCGGGGAGCAGAGGGGCTCCGACGCTACTATAAAGCGGCGGGCAGATGCGGCCAAGCAACCCGTAGAGGGCGGCACGCCAGGTGAGGTATTCGCAGCGGCGATCGGCAGAGCGGAACGAGGCGGCTCGGGCACGATCCTCGGCCGTTACACGCTCCAACAGAGCCTTCTCTTTCTCGATCGGGAGGATCAGCAGTTGTACGCTATCGGCCACTTTCGTCATGGGTGATCACCTTGATCTTCTCCACCCGTCGGCCCTCCATGGCCTCGACAATGAAGCGGATACCGTGGGTGGTGAAGTTATCGCCACGTTTCGGGAAGTTGCGTTTGATTTCGAGCAGCAGACCGGCCAAGGTCTCGGCCTCACCCTTCACATCCGAGAGGGTATCCTCGTCCAGGTCGAGTACGCGCTCGAAGTCGCCGATATGGGTCTTGCCGTCGAAGAGGTAGGTGTTCTTGTCGAGGCGCGTGTAGAAGCTCTCCTCCTGGTCGCTCTCGTCGGAGATCTCTCCCACAATCTCCTCCAAGATATCCTCTAACGAGACGAGCCCCAAGGTAGAGCCATACTCGTCAACGACAATGGCCAGATGCACCTTGCTGCTCTGGAACTCCTCCAGAAGGTCGTTGATCTTCTTGTGCTCGGGGACAAAGTAGGGTTTGCGAATCAACTGCTGCCAGCCAAACTCATCGCCCTGATTCAGGTGGGGGAGCAGATCTTTTACATAGAGAATGCCGCGGATCGAGTCCAGATCCTCGTCGTAGACCGGAATACGCGAAAAGCCCGACGAGATGATCTCCTGCTTGACCTGCGTGAAGGGGGCGGTCAGGGGTACGGCCGTAATATCCATACGGGGGCGCATGATCTCCTCCACCTCCGTATTGATGAAATTCACAATCCCCGAGAGCATCTCGTGCTCCTCGGGCGAGGTGGCCTGGGTCATATCCACTGCATCGGCCAGTTCATCCATCGAGATCTCCGAGTGGCGGGCCGCCTTCTCGCTGATGCGGCTGCTGGTGCGTACCAGGATGATCGAGAGGGGGTAGAGCAGCCAACGGGCCACAAGCATCGGGCGGGCAATTACCGAGGCAAACTTCATCGGACAACTCTGGGCAAAGACCTTGGGCAGAATCTCTCCGCAGAGCAGCAGGATAAAGGTTACGACCACCGTCTTGAAGAGAAATTCCAGGCGGTGGAAGGTGAAGATGGCATCGATGAAATTCGACGAGAGAATAACGATGCAGATGTTAACCAAATTGTTGAGAACCAGAATTGTCGCTAACAGAAGATCTACACTCTTCAGTAGCTTCAGGATTGCCTCCGAAGAGGCCGTTCGGCGCTCCTTTAGTGTTCGTATATCGTTGTGTGTCAACGAAAAGAGTGAAGTTTCGGATCCCGATGCCAGGGCCGAAACGCAGAGCAAAAGCAGTGTCAGGCCAAGCCACAACCACACCTCGGGGCCAAAATCATTCAGTTCGGCAATCGTATTCAAAATCGGGTTCGCTTAAGGGGTTATGCTTCATCCGTAAAGAGGGAGCCGCCACGAGGCTGTACCTCGCTCTTGGCACTCTCCTCCTCTTTGAGCACCTCGTTGCGACGGCCGCTATCGGTCGGCAGTGTCTCGAAGGTGGCATGACGGCGCTGGTAGGCCGGGCTCTGCAACACCTCGTCGATATTTTCGTAGCGGTTCTGCTTCTTGCCAAGGACTACCGTGTCGGGTTGTACGGGGGGCGTTACCACCTTTCCCTTGCTCAAATCACCCCCAATCTCGGGGGCCTTCTCGGGGCGCTTGCTCTTGATGCGCGGCGGGAGGTGTACTCCGGAGGTCTCTTCGGCCTCGTCGAAGCCGGTGATCACCACCACAACCTCCAAAGCATCACCCAGTTGCGGTTTTACGCTCGTACCCCAGATGATGTTGGCATCCTGATAACCTTCGGCATCCTGTGTGGCTGCCTCCATCTGCAGGAGCTCCTGGATGCGGCGCACCTCCGAGGATTTCAACTTCTCAGAGTCCGAAACCGAGATGTTGAGGAGGATGTTTTTGGCGCCCGTGATCGAGCGGTGGCCCAGAAGCGGCGAGGTGAGTGCTGCAGCCGTCGCCTCATCGGCACGATTGGCCCCCTCGGCGGTGGCTACGCCTAAGTGGGCACGACCGCTGTTGGTCATTACGCGCTTCACATCGGCAAAGTCGACATTCACCAAGTCGCTCTCCACGGTGATAATCTCGGCAATACCCTTGGCTGCCGAGGCCAAAATATCGTCGGCCTTGGCAAAGGCCTTCTTCAAGGAGAGGTCGCCATAGATCTCGGTGATGTGCTCGTTGTTGATCACCAGCAACGAATCGACATACTGTTTCAACTCGTCCACACCGCGCAGCGCCTGCTGGCAACGCTTCGTACCCTCCACCGGATCGGGCGTGGTAACGATGGCCACAGTCAGGATCCCCATCTCGCGGGCGATCTTGGCGATCACGGGCGAGGCTCCCGTACCGGTGCCGCCACCCATACCGGCCGTGATAAAGAGCATGCGCGTACCGTTCACCTCCAACTGGCGACGCATATCGTCCTCGGAGTAGACGGCCGCCTCACGTCCCAGGGCGGGGTCGTTGCCGGCTCCTAAACCATCGGGGCCCAAGAGCACCTTCAGCTCTACGGGACTCTTACTCAGGGCCTGTTTATCGGTATTGCAGACCATGAAGTCGACCCCTCGGATACCGAGGTTCCACATGTGGTTCACGGCGTTACCGCCGGCACCACCCACCCCGACAACCATAATGATCGACGAATTATCTCTTTCGACGGCCAACTCCGTCATCAAATCATCAGACATACATTATATAATATTATAGCGTGCGTAACTTAAATCTCCGTATCGTCGCCCTCCTCCCCATTGTCGTTCGAGAGCGTCTCCATGAACCTTTTGAGGGTTGAGGAAAATCCTCCCCACAATTTGCGTTTGGGCGGGTTATCCTCGTTCACCCCCTCTATCGGCGAATCAGTGCGGTTCACCTCGTCCCCCTTCGTAACCACCTCTCTCTTCGGCTCGGGTTTTTCGATGGGAGGTGCGGGGGGTACCACCGGTGGTGCAGGGGGGCACGACGGGCGGTGTCGGAGGGGTTGGGGGCGTGGGCGGAGTGGGAGACACCACGGGCGGTGCGGGGGGAGTGGGAGGAACTACGGGCGGCGTTACCGGCTTCTGCGGTGTAGGCGGCACAGCCGTCGGGGTAGTGATTCCCGATGAGGGTTGATCCATGGCCTTCAACTGCTCCTCCAGCTCTTTGCGACGGCGCTGCCGCTCGGCCTCCTCGGCCCGACGACGCTGCTCGGCCTCCTCCTCTTGGCGACGCTTCTCAGCCTCTTGGCGACGCTTCTCAGCCTCCTGGCGAGCCGCAGCCTCTTGGCGACGGGCCCACTCCTCGTCGATGGGGGTAACGCAGGGGCCCTGCTCGGCACCCCGCAACAACAGTCCCACCACCGTAGCCCACTCGGGGCCCTGCAGGCGCTCGTTAACCGAGTGGGGCGAGATACCCTCCACGGGCTCACCAATGCGTACCTCCATCGAGGTCATGCGGCGGAAGAGCTCGTCGAGGTGCTGCATGCGGGCCGTACCGCCCGTCAGCACGAGGCCATAGCCCAACTTCGAGCCGTAGCCCGACTCCTTGATCTCCTGCATCACATACTCCACAATATCCTTCATGCGGGCCTCGATGATGGTCGAGAGGTTGCGAAGCGGGAAGACGCGTGTCTCGCGCGGTGTGCGGCCCGGGATCTTGATCCCTGCCGCGGGGGCCAACTCCGCCACAGCCGAACCGTGGAGGCATTTGAGCTGCTCGACATACTTCTCCAGAATGCTTTGGGAGCGAATATCCTGATTCACGGCATTGCCACCCATCGGAATCGTAGCCACATAGCGCAACACGTTGCGGTAGTAGACCGCCACGTCGGTAACGCTTCCGCCGATGTTGACCACGGCAACACCCTCCTCCCGATCCTCGGGGGTGAGCACCGCCTCGGCTGCGGCACGGGCATTGGCATAGATCCCCTTGATAAGGATGCCGCACTGCTTGAGGGCCAGCTCCAGGCGTTGCATCGGGGTCTCGGTGCAGAGAATGAAGTTGAAGGTGGCGCTGAGCTTGCCACTGAACGAGCCTACCGGGTTCTCCACCTCGACATTCGTGTCGATCAGGTAGTTCTGCGGAATACGCTCCAGAATCACCTCGTCGTCGGGGGCCTGTACGTTGCGCATGCGGTCGAAGAGGTGGTCTACGTCGGCCTGGCTTACACCGGTGAGTTTGTCGCTCGTAAAGACATAATCTTTATGGCTGGCACAGCGTACATACTGCCCCGAAATACCGGCATAGGCCTCCGTCAAACGGATGCCCAACAGCTCCTGCACCTCGGCTTTTGCCTCTTCGATGGCCTTGGCGACTAAGGCGATATTCTCGATCTGTCCGGCACGGACACCCTGGCAGGGTTTCTTGACGAGGGCTGCAATCGAGAGCCCGTCAGAAAGCTTCTCACCCACGGCAATCGCCACGTTTGAGGAGCCTAAGTCAATGGCTACTACATAGTTTCTCTTCTCCACGGTCGTATCTTTTTTCTATTTTTTCATTGGCAAATCACCCGCCCGTCATACTTGGCGTTGATTGTGTGATAGCGCTCCCACCCTTCGCGCGGAAGCACCTCTTCAAAGAAGCGCTCCACGTTTGACAGGCGCTCCTCCACCCCATCGAGTTCACCCAACTCCACGACAAAACTTCCGCTACGGGGAACAAATGCCACCTCCAACGCCCCGCTATGGGCCTTGGAGGCCATTATTTGTACCATCTCCGAGCGCCAAAACGCACTTTGGGCAATCTCGCCAACAAAGGTAGTGAGATTCTTAAAATCTTGGTAGTTTTTCGTCAACTTTTTTTGTCGCTCGATCTCGGCTTGCAGTTTTTGGTCGATGCGGTCGATTCCCTTCTCGATCTGTTGCAACTCGTAGCGGTAGTGGCGGCGACGCTGACGCTTCAGGGCGCGGAGCTCCTCGACCCGCTTCTCGAAGTGCTCGTCGGACTCCAAGAGACGCTGTTTGATGAACATACGGCGGGTTTCGCGGTTATACTCGCTATTCTTGCGCTCGCGTCGATAGAGGGGATATTTCTCGGTCTCGATCTCGGCTAAACGCTCGGCCCACTGCTGCTGTTCACTGAAGAGCAGTTCGTCGATCGGCCCTTCGTAGTGGGAAGGGAAGGGCGGGCGGTAGCTTCCCGTGACGACGGGTACATAGAGGGCCGAGGAGCGGGGGGCACGGAAGAGGTAGCCGTCGGCTGTGACGTAGTGGTCGTAGCCGTCGGTCAACAGGCGGAAGAGCGGCTCGCGTTGGCGGATGTCGATGTGCAAGACGCCATCGAGATCGACTGAGCTGCGTACTCGGCCAACAAAGCCGTTGCGGGCGATCGCCTGCTCCAATCCGGTGAGGTCGACCTGACTGAGGAGCTCTCCCCGGAGCGGCAGCTTCGACGAAGCGATCCACTGCTCCACCATCGTTCGGGTAACGAGTTGTCCGTGGGAGGTGCTGTCCAAAATGTGGATCTCGACCCGCGAGATGCGCAGTGAGGTATGGTGCTGACGGCTGAGGTGAACTCCCCAGAGGAGGAGACCACCTATCAGGAGCCAGAGCAGGGCAATCCCGATACGGTTCAGCCATCTTGAAGCCATTATGCAGTGGTTTTGGGGGTTAAGGCCTCGGCAATGCGTTGGCAATAGGCATCAATGTTCCCGGCTCCGAAACTCACCACCACATCGCAGGGGCGGTGGGCCAGATGCTCGGCAATCACCTCGCGCTCCACGATCGTGCAGGGTACCGTTATGTGGCGGGCTATCAACGCGCTGTTGATCCCCTCGATCGGTGCTTCGCGGGCGGGATAGATGGGCAGAAGCACCACCTCATCGGCCAACGACAAGGCCTCGGCAAACTCGGTGTAGAGGTCGCGCGTGCGGGTGTAGAGGTGGGGCTGAAAGAGGGCCAAGAGCTTGCGCCCGGGGAACATCTCTTTGAGGGAGGTGATGGCTGCCGAGAGCTCGCGTGGGTGGTGGGCATAGTCGTCCATGTAGACCCGCTCGGGGGTGTTGATATAGAACTCGAAGCGGCGCTTTACCCCCTGGAAAGAGGCCAATGCACGGCGTATGGCCTCCCCGTTGAAAGGCTCCTTGCGCCCTTTGGCGGCACACCAGAGGGCCGCCACGGCCGCTACGGCATTTTCGATATTGACCCATCCGGGTACCCCGAGCGTGCAATCCTTCAGTTCGCCATCGGGCAGTTGCAGATCGAAGCGATAGTAGCCCCCCTGTTGCAGGCGGATATTGCGGGCATAAAAATCAGCGGGAGTGTTGTAGGCATAGCGGTAGACCTCGATCGAGGGGTTTTCGATTTGGAGGTCAACCCCCTGTTTGATGATGAGCGCCCCCTCGGGACGGATCAGGGAGATAAACTCCGAGAAGGCCTCCTTCATCTTCTCGTAGGTGCCATAGATGTCTAAGTGGTCGGGGTCGGCCGAGGTGATGATCGCCACATGGGGCTTGAGGCGCAAGAACGAGCGGTCGAATTCGTCGGCCTCTAAGGTCATACGATCCCCCTCGCCCAACACCAGATTGCTGGAAAAGTTCTTCGAGATACCGCCCAAGATGGCATTCCCCTCCCCTATGGCGGCGTGGTTGAGCCACGCTACGAGGGTCGAGGTGGTGGTTTTGCCGTGGGTGCCGGCTACGGCCATCACGTAGCTCCCCTCGGAGAGGAAGCCCAGAATTTGCGATCGCTTCTCGATGCGGAAACCCTTGTCGCGCAGCCAGCAGTACTCGGCATGGTCGGTCGGTACGGCCGGGGTGTAGACCACCAGCGTCTTCTCCGGATCGCGGAACGACGAGGGGATGGCCTCCACCGACTCCTCGTAGTGAATCTCGGCCCCTTCGCGGCAGAGGGCCTCGGTCAGCGGGGTACAGGTGCGGTCATAGCCCGCTACACGGCATCCCTGATGCAGAAAGAGGCGGGCTAAGGCACTCATGCCGATTCCGCCAATACCGAGAAAGTAGATGTTGGGATAGTGTTTCATCGCTACCAGATCTTCTCTATTTCACAAACAACCCGCTCGGCCGAGTCGGCAATGGCCAAGGCGCGCGCCCGGCTGCTCAGGCGCTCCAAGGCGACGGGATCTTTCAATGTTTTAAGGGCCAAAGGTATCGCCTCCTCCGGGGCGCGGCTGTCGGCCACCATCAGGGCAGCCCCCTGTTTGACCAACGCCTCGGCATTCTTCGTCTGGTGATCCTCTGCCACGTTGGGTGAGGGGACAAAGAGGGTGGGTTTGCCTTCGAGGCAGAGTTCCGAGACGGAGCAGGCACCACTGCGCGAGATTACCAGATCGGCCGCAGCATAGGCGTAGTCCATCCGCTCGATGAAGGCCCCCTGCCAGAGACCTTCGGTGGGGTAGCTCTCCAAGAACTCCTGCATCTCCCGCTCGTAGTATTTGCCCGTCTGCCAGATCACCTGCACGGGGCTCTTCTCGCCCGAGAGCGACTCCACCCACTGCTTCATCATGTTGTTCAGCGTGCGTGTGCCGAGCGAACCGCCCACCACCAACAGCGTCGGTTTTTCGGCGGTGAACCCAAAGTAGGAGAGGGCTTCGTTACGTGCCACGAGGTGGGTGCCGAAGCTGCCACGCAGCGGGTTGCCCGTCATCGTGATCTTCTCCCGGGGGAAGAAACGCTCCATCCCCTCGTAGGCTACGCAGATCGAGGCTGCACGTTTGGAGAGCACCTTGTTGGTGAGCCCGGCAAAGGAGTTCTGCTCCTGAATCAGGGTGGGGATCCCCATGCGTTGGGCGCTCCACAATACGGGGGCCGAGGCGTAGCCGCCAAAGCCTGCCACAACATCGGCACCGAAGTCGCGGATCACCTCGCGGGCACGGCTTACCGAGCGGATCACCTTGAAGGGGATCAGTAGGTTATGCCAATCCAAATGGCGTTGCAGGCCGGCAATCGGAAGGCCTACGATACGGTAGCCGAGGGCGGGGATCTTCTCCATCTCCATCTTCCCTTCAGCCCCCACAAAGAGGATCTCAACCTCGTCGCCATACTTGCGCTTGAGGGCCTCGGCTGTCGCAACAGCCGGATAGATATGACCTCCGGTTCCACCTCCGGAGAGGATTACACGTTTCATCGAATCAGGTTTTCTTTAGTTACAATTAACGCCCCCAACTTTCGCGGTCGAGCGAGCGGTAGTTGATCGCCTCGGCAATGTGGGCCGCCGTGATGTGGGGCTCTGCTGCCAAATCGGCAATTGTGCGGGCTACCTTCAAAATACGGTCGTAGGCTCGGGCCGAGAGATTCAGGCGCTCCATGGCCCTCTCGAGCAACTGGGCAGCACCGCTCTCCAGGTGGCAATATTCGCGTAGCATTTTCGGGTTCATCATGGCGTTGGTGTAGACGCCATTGATCCCACGGAAGCGCTCGAGTTGAATCTTGCGGGCCTGTATGACCCGTTCGCGGATCGCCCGGCTGCTCTCCTGCACGCTGTCTGAGGCCATCTCCTGAATCGAAACAGGGGTAACCTCAATATGCAGATCGATGCGATCCATCAGCGGCCCTGAGATGCGGTTGATGTAGCGGTGTACCGACCCGGGCGGACAGGAGCACTCCTTCTCGGGGTGGTTGTAGTAGCCGCAAGGGCAGGGATTCATCGAGGCCACCAAGGTAAAGTTGGCGGGGTATTCCACGCTGTATTTAGCTCTCGATACGGTGATGCGTTTATCCTCCAAGGGTTGGCGCAGCACCTCCAGCACCGAGCGCCCGAACTCGGGCAGCTCATCCAGAAAGAGCACCCCGTTGTGGGCCAATGAGACCTCACCGGGTTGGGGCGACTGTCCGCCACCGATCAGGGCAACCGGTGAGGTGGTGTGGTGCGGGGTGCGGAAGGGACGACCGGTCAACAGCCCGCGCACACTCCCCAGTTTTCCCGCTACGGAGTGGATCTTGGTGGTCTCCAAGGCCTCCTCAAGGCTCAATGGGGGCAGAATGGTGGGGATACGACGGGCGAGCATCGTCTTGCCCGATCCCGGAGCACCGATCATGATGACGTTGTGGCCTCCGGCCGCGGCAATCTCCAAGGCACGCTTTACGTGGGCCTGGCCCTTGACATCCGAGAAGTCCTCGGCATAGCGGTTGGCCTCCTCCCGGATCTGCTCCTTCTGATGCGCGGGAGTGGGCGGGATCTCCCTTTCGTTGTTGAGCCACTCGATCACCTCGCTCAGGTGGCTTACGCCAATCACCTCAAGCCCCCCCACGACGGCTGCTTCGGCCGCATTCTCTAAGGGGACAACCACGCGTTTAAGCCCCTCTTCGCGGGCTTTGGCCACAATGGGAAGTACCCCCTTCACACCGCGCAATGAGCCGTCGAGAGAGAGCTCTCCCAAGAAAAGTGTTTCGCTAAGAGGCTCCACGACGACCTGTTCCATGGCAGCTAAGATGCCGACGGCAATCGGCAGATCGAAGCCCGAGCCCTCCTTGCGCAGGTCGGCCGGTGCGAGGTTGACCACGATCTTCTTGCCCGAGAAACGGCGTTCGCAGTTCTCGAAGGCAGCACGGATACGCTCCTCGCTCTCCTTGACGGCGTTGTCGGGCAGCCCCACCAAGTAGAGGCCAATGCCTCCCCCTGTCAGGTTCACCTCGACGGTAACCTTCACGGCATCAATGCCGACAATCGCTCCTGCGTAGGTCTTGACAAACATGGCTGTTGCTTAGAAGGGTGGCTCCTCCTCACGGTGCGGAGTGGCTTGAGTCGGCCCCTGGTTGAGGGCAAATTCGTTGTTGGGCATCGAGCCCAACGAGTTATTCAGTTCGCTCGAGAAGTCCTCATACTGCTCACCACCCTGGGCGATCGGCATCGGCTCGGCATCGTCCATATCGGCAAAGCGGGCCTGATCCTTGATAAAGCGCAGGTTGACATCCGTCACGGCACCGTTACGGTGCTTGGCCAAGATGATCTCGGCCATGCCGGCCGTCGAACGACCATCGTCGGTTGTGTTGATTCCGTAGTATTCGGGGCGGTGGATAAAGGCCACAATATCGGCATCCTGCTCAATGGCACCCGATTCGCGCAGGTCGCTGAGTTGCGGACGCTTCGATCCGCCACGCAACTCGGCCGAACGGTTGAGCTGCGAAAGGGCGATAATCGGTACGTTGAGCTCCTTGGCAATGGCCTTGAGCGTACGCGAGATGAAGGCCACCTCCTGCTCGC
>CAZRJU010000029.1:0-15593 GCA_964600455.1 uncultured Alistipes sp.
AGGTGCTGTTTGCTGCCGTTCAGGTGGTAGTCCAAAGCGAAGGCGTAGCACATGTTCTCGAAATCGTCCATGCGCAACTCCCCCTTCGGGCGGTTGCACTCATCGTTCGAGAGGTAGGGTGCTCCGGTGGTTGTACCATCGGCCAGGCGGCGAATCCCCGCCTCCTCCCACTTCTTCATGGCGCGGGGCAGAATCGTACCCTTTATATATTGCGGGCTCGACATCGAGGCCTCGATCACTTCAGTCAGGCGCTCTCCCATCACCTCCAACATCTCCAGATCCTCAGCCGTGGGCTCCACGCGCGGCAGATCGAAGTCATAGAGGCTCCACTCCCAGAGGCGGCACCAGTGCCACATATTGCGTTTCAAGTGGTTATTGTTATCGGGGATCTGCTGATCGGGCGTGATCTGGTCGTGCAACTTCACCTCGCTGAAAGTGAGGCGGTCGAAGAAGAGCTCTCCGCTCTCCAACGAAGCGGGCGTACGCACCACCATACGTGTAATGCTCTTCGAATTCTTCTCTCCCTGCATATCCATATATTTGATCCAGCAGGCTCGCCACCCCGTGAAGTTGAGGTTAAAATCGAAATAGTAGGGGATCTGCCCCGTAGCCGTGTGGTACTCAAAACGCAGGTTATCCTCCACCGCCTTGGGGTTGTAAACCCAAAGGATCATGCCGGCACGGTTGACCTTAAAGGAGCGCAACAAGGAGGCATACTCGGCCACCACCAACTCCGAAGGAGTACTCCACTGCCAACAAAGCGACTGCCCGCCATCCTTATAACGATCCGTCGAGAGGCTCAGCGTAGCCCCCTCACCGGTCGTGAACGTGGAGGGAATCCCCTGCTCAAAGGTGATCTTCGCATCAATGGCGGCTCGAGCAGAGAGCGACCACAACAAAAGACAAAAGACAAAAAACAGTTTGCGCATTTGTGCAAATTTTAATAATCCTTTTATCAAGCAATCGCCGATCCGAGCCCTTTGAAAGAGGGCCCCGCCCCTCCAAACGCCACCTATCCGCAGAATCACTTGTAACATACAAAGATATAATTTATTTCCCAAACAGGCAACTAATCCGGTTTTTTTTTGATTTTTTATCAAATAAATAAGATAATTGACCAAAAATTCAAAAAATAGTGCTAACTTTGTTTGATAATAAACAAATGAAAAAACCAAAATAGTAACTATGCAAACCACCAAACAACTTCTATTCATGCTGCTCGCCACATTGGCCGTAGCAAGCTGCTCTTCACAGAAAGAGAACCTCATTGAGGAGAACATTGCCAATGCCAAACTTCAGGTGGCCGCCCTCTTGGAGGCCAGCGAGGCAACGGGCGAGATTCGCATCCCCTCCACCTTCGAGAACGGGGAGATTGAGTTTGTTCCCACCGACGACTGGGTATCGGGTTTCTTTGCCGGAACGCTCTGGTACATGCATGAGTTGACCGGTGAGGAGCAGTGGGCCGAGGCAGCCAAGCGCCACACCGAAGTACTCGACTCGATTCAGTACCTGAAGTGGCACCACGACGTAGGTTTCATGATCTACGATAGCTACGGCCATGGTCTGCGTCTGAAGGGTTACGAACCCTACAAGCAGGTGATCATCAACACGGCAGCCTCGTTGGCTACCCGTTTCCGCGAGGTGCCGGGCGTAATTCAGTCGTGGGATGCCGACCGCGGTTGGCAGGGTGAGCGCGGTTGGGAGTGCCCCGTCATCATCGACAACATGATGAACCTCGAACTGATGTTCAAGGCGACGGAGCTCTCGGGCGACAGCACCTATTACAACATCGCCATCAGCCACGCCGATCGCACCATGCAGGAGCACTTCCGCGCCGACTACAGCTGCTACCACGTAGTGGACTACGATTTGGAGACGGGCGAGGTTCGCCGCCGTTGCACGGCACAGGGTTGTGCCGACGAGTCGGTATGGGCACGTGGTCAGGCCTGGGCCATCTACGGCTACACCACCTGCTACCGCATCACGGGCGAGAAGAAGTATCTGGATCACGCACTGAACGTCTACAACTTCTTCATCAACGACCCGCGCCTGCCGGAGGATCAGATCCCCTACTGGGACTTCGATGCTCCCAATATTCCCAACGAGCCGCGTGATGCCTCGACGGCAGCCGTGATCGCTTCGGCCCTCTACGAGATCTACACCTACACGCAGGATCCCGCACACAAGGCACAGGCCGACAAGTTCTTGGCAACGCTCTCTACGCCGGCCTACCGCGCCGAGCCCGGTACGAACGGCAACTTTATCCTGATGCACTCGGTCGGTTCGCTTCCTCACGGCAGCAACATTGACCAACCGCTCAACTATGCCGACTACTACTTCCTCGAGGCGCTGATCCGCAAGGGTCGTGTTGAGCGCGGCGAGAAGTTATTTTAAGCAACCAACCCAAAACCAAAAATCAAGATGCGTAGGTGGATCTTACTGCTTGCGCTGCTGACAGGGGTGCTCTTCACCTCTGAGGCAGCCTCCTACAACGATTACGACGGTCGACTCCTCTCTTTTGAGGAGTCAACCTCGCCGTTTGAGGCCGTATCCGGTTCCCGGCTCTCGCTCAGCGACCAACACTACAAGCATGGTGCAAGGTCGCTTTGTTGGCAGTGGGACGAGGCGGGGGCCCACATCGCCATTCGCCAAGAGATCGGCTACCTGAAGGAGAATCCCAACCCCAAGGAGACCTCGGTTTCGACCTTTGTCTTCTGGGCCTACGCACCCCAAAAGGTGGAAGGTACCCTGCGCTTCGAGTTCCGCAAAGAGGGACGCACCTGCTCCTGGTTCGACTACCGCCTCGGATTCGAGGGGTGGCGCGGCAGCTGGGTCGCCTTCGACCGCGATATGGAGGGCGAACCCGAAGAGGGGATGGACGAGGTGGTGGTAACCATCCTCGATGCCCCCGAGGGTGAACTGCTCTTCGACCACTGGATCCTCTCCTCGTTTCAGGATGTGCGCCACCACACGGCCGACCTGCACGCCCCTTTTGTCAACAAGGAGACCACAAGCCACTGGTTGGTACTACTCCAATCATGGCAGCAGAAGTTGGAAAACTTCGCTCCCGATCGGATCGTGGCGGATGGTAGCGCCTGGGATGCCAACCTGATCTTAAGCCGTTTGGAGCGCCTCTTCATGCAGGATACCAAGCCCCGCAAGATGGAGAATCTGCGCAAACGTTTTGCCCACTATGCCATCACCGAGAATCCCGACGGCACGGTTTGCGGCCGACCCATCTGGTTTGTCCGCTATGCCGAGACCTACATCAACCTCGGTTATCCGAACGAAAAGGCCGTCATGGAGCAGGAGAAGACAACCCTGCGGCAATACAACACGCTGCTCTTTGATGTGGCAGCCACCTACCGATTGAGCCAATCAGAGGCTGAGCGCCAAGAACTGGCCGAGATCTACGTACTGCTCACCCGCCACCTGCTGGATCAGGGTTTCGAGGCGGGTAGCGGCCTTGGCACACTCCACCACTTAGGCTACAGCATGCGCGACTTCTATACGGCCCCCGTGCTGATGCGCGATGTATTGCGCGAAGCCGGACTTCTGGAGCGCGTGCAGCAGGCCATGGAGTGGTTCTCGGGAGTGGGCGAGGTGAAAATCGCACCCCGAGAGAAGGGTATGGACATCGACGCCTTCAATACTTCGATGATTGGTCGTCTTGCCTCGCTACTCCTTATTCAGGATCCGCCCCGCAAAGTGGCCTATCTGGAGGCCTTTGCACGTTGGGTGGACAACGGCTTCCAACTCACCGAAGGTACCGGCCCCTGCTTCAAGAGCGACGGTACGGTGTGCCACCACCGCAAGCACTACCCGGCCTACGCCTTGGATGGATTCCGGGGCGGAGCGGTCAACATTGTCTGGCTGTTGCACGACACGAATTATGCTGTCTCGGCATCGTCGCGCGAGGTATTGCGTCGCGCACTGCTTGAGATGCGCTTCTATAGCCACGAGCGCCACTTCCCGCTCGCCCTTTCGGGCCGTCACCCCGACGGCAAGGGGGCTCTTACTCCTTGGCTCTACGGCCGCATGGCTACATTGGAGAACCGGAAGGGAGAGATCATCCCCGACAACGAGATGGCCGCCGCCTACATGCGCCTTACGGGGGAGGACGATCCCCTCTACCGCCGGTTTGCAGAACAAGGGATTACCCCCGAGCAAAGCCCCGAGGGAACCCATATCTATGCCTACAACTGCTCGATGGCCCACCGCCGCGACAACTGGTTGCTGACCGTTGCCGGCCACAGCCGCTACATCTGGGCCTCGGAGATCTACCAGAAGGCCAACCACTATGGCCGCTACTTGGCCCACGGCAGCGTGCAGTTACAGGATCGCGCAACCCCGCTTGAGAGCGGATTCAGGCAGGAGGGATGGGATTGGTGCCACATTCCGGGTACCACCGCCTTGGAGATCCCCATGGAGCAGATGAAGGCCAATGTACTGAATGTCGACAAATACTCGGGCTATGAGGAGATGCTGCTCTCGGATGAGAGTTTTGCCGGCGGTGTCAGCCACCAGGGCCGGCATGGTCTCTATGCCATGAAACTCCACGAGCACGACAAATACAACGGCTCACTTCGGGCCCGCAAGTCGGTCTTCGCCTTCGACAACCGTATTTTGATGCTCGGTTCCGAAATCGAGAACAGCACCGAAGGCGGCCTCCATACGACCCTCTTCCAGTGCCATGTGGCCGATCCCTCGACGACTCGGGTGATGGTGAACGGTGAGCCCGTAACATTCCCCCACGAAGCCGATTACGAGGGCCCCGTGCATCTGGTTGACCCCAACGGGAACACCTACTTTGTCCCGAGCGGCAAGGTACATCTGCGCATGATGCGCCAGCACTCGCTCCACGAGGAGAGCGATGCCCCCACCGAAGGGGATTTCTGTACCGCCTGGATTGACCACGGAGGCGTTGTCGAGGAGGCCGGTTACGAATACCAACTCACGGTGGGTGAAGGTGTCCGCACGCGGGTTCGCGCCTTAACCTGCGACGATCGCCACCACGCAGCCTATGACCCCGCAACGGGGATCACGGCCGTAGCAGCCTTCGAGGCGGGCAACTGCCCGGGTGTCTCCCCCATCAGGGAGGTGTCGCACCCCTGTCTCTACATGCTCCATCAAGAGGGGCGCGAGATGACCCTCAGCGTGGCCGATCCCGACCTGCACCTCTATGAGGGAGAGAGCGACGAGTGGTATGACGCTGCAGGCCGACGCATCGAGCGCAGTGTCTACTCACGCGAGTGGATCAACAACCCCTCGGCCGAGAGCGCTGTTGAACTGCGCCTGGAGGGCCGTTGGCTCCTTGCGGAGGAGAATCCCATGGTGGAGCTCCGCCATGAGAAGCGTCAAACCATCCTGCGCGTTCGTTGCCACGAGGCAGCCACCCAAACCTGTAAACTCAAACGCAAATAAGGCTTAGTCATGAAGTTGCAACGAGGTATACTTCCCTTGGCCGGTCTGGCTCTTGCAGCGTGCAGCACGCCCCAGAAGCCCGACCACCCCAACGTGATCTACATCTTTCCCGACCAGTTCCGCAACTCTTCGCTCGGTCTCTGGCAGGAGAGCCCCTATGCCGAGGCGGTCGCCTGGCAGGGCGATCCGGTGCATACACCCAACCTGAATCGCCTGGCCCGGGAGTCGGTTGTGCTGACCGAGGCGGTGAGCACCTGTCCGGTGAGCAGTCCCCATCGCGGCATGCTCCTCTCGGGCATGTATCCCGAGCGTAACGGCGTGATCCTGAACTGCATGGCCGAGCGCCCCGAGAGCCAGCTCAGCCAAGAGGCCGAGTGCATCGGCGATGTATTCAAGGCCTCGGGCTACGATTGTGCCTATATCGGGAAGTTGCATGTCGACTTCCCCACACCCAACAACCCGCAGTCGCCGGGCAACTATGTCAGCGACCGCCGCCCCGAGTGGGATGCCTACACCCCGCCCGAGCGTCGTCACGGCTTCGATTTTTGGTACTCCTACGGCACCTTTGACGAGCACAAAAATCCCCACTATTGGGATAGCGAGGGGAATCGCCACGACCCCAAAGAGTGGTCGGTCAAACATGAGACCGACGTAGCGATCCGCTTTATCGAAGAGCAGCAGGAGCGCTCCCCCGAACGCCCCTTTATGATGATGCTTGCCTACAATCCGCCCCACTCGCCCTACCAATCGTTGGAGGATTGCATGGAGGAGGATTATGCCCGCTATGCCGATAAAAGCCTCGCAGAGCTCTATGTGAGGCCCAATGCCGATACCACGATGCGTAAGGCCCCCTCGATGCGCTACTACCTGGCCAACGTCACGGGTATCGACCGCGAGGTGGGTCGTCTGCTCAACCACCTCAAAGAGTTAGGTATCGCCGAGAATACGATCGTGGTCTTTGCTTCGGATCATGGTGAGACGATGTGCTCCCACGGCCTGCAAGATCCCAAAAACACGATCTATCGAGAGTCGATGAACATTCCCTTTATGGTGCACTACCCCGGCCACTTGAAGCCGCGCATCGACTCCACGGTGCTCTCCTCGACCGATATTATGCCCACGCTGCTGGGCCTGGCCGGCCTTCAGGAGCGGATTCCCGCCACGGTTGAGGGGTTCGACCTCTCGCCCGCACTACGTGGTGAAGAGGGGGCCCTGCGCCCCGATGCCGCCCTCTACATGCGCAATCTGAACGGAGAGCGGGATAGCGCGGGAATGGTACGCGGATTCTTCCCCGAGGCTCGCGGTCTGAAGAGCAACCGCTACACCTTCGAGTTGGATATCAACCGCCGCGGTGAGCTGAAGGCTATGCTCTTGTTTGATGATCAAAACGACCCCTATCAGTTGAACCCCCTCAGCCGAGAGACCCATCCAGAACTCTTCGAGCAGCTCTGCCGTCGATTGGGCCGACTACTGCGCGAAACGAACGACGTATGGTACCGGGAGCGAATCCTCGAGGAACTGATCCCCTATGAAGAATAACACAAAAAAGATCAACGATACTATGAAACGATTTTTACTTTACATGCTGGGGGCGATAACCCTCTTTGCATCGGGTTGTAAGGAGACCGACGGTCTCTGGACCGATGTCAATGATCTGAAGGATCGTATCGCCCTGCTGGAGAACGAAGTGGGCCCGATCAACAGTGCCATTTCGGATCTGCACAAACTGATGCAGGCCTCCACGGTTGTTGTAGGCTACCACCCCACCGAAAAGGGCTATCGGTTGGAGCTGAGCGATGGTAGCTCGGTAGAGATTATCATTGGCGAGATGATCCCCGCCTTGGTACCCATCCTCGGTATTGATGCCGAAAACTACTGGATCTACTCGGTGGATAACGGCGAGAGCTGGGAGCGCCTGACCGATGCCAAAGGGGAGCCCGTAAGTGCCGACTACGACACAAGAGAGGGTATCTCGCCCGAGTTGCGCGTCGATGCCCAGGGCTACTGGGAGGTGAGCCTCGATGGCGGCACTTCGTGGGAACAGCTCCTGGTGGAGGGCAAAGCGGTGAATGCCGTGGGTGGCAACACGACCGTAAGTTACAGTTCCTTCTTCGATACGTTGGTCTACGACCAGAAGAGCGGCACGATCCAGATCGGCCTGCGCAACGGCGACAAACTCACCCTGGTTGTGGAGGACAACTTCTCGCTGGAGGTGGTGGATGCCTTAGGGGCACGCTTTGCGTTGGGTGAGACCAAGTGCTTTGCCATAAAGAGCCGCGGTGTACAGGGAGCCTTTATCGAGGCTCCCGATGGTTGGCAGGTTGTACTGGAGGAGCAGCAGCTCCTGGTTACGGCGCCCGAGCGCAATTCGTCCGAGCGCGAAGTAGAGATCCGTATCCTGATCACCTCTGAGCAGAACTACCTGAAGGTGGTAAAACTCACCTTCGTTCAGCTCACCTCCGAACTCGATGCCGAAGCCTGCAATGCCTGGAACGCCTTTAAGCTCCAAAGCGAGGATAATCACCTGCTCGACTTCTCTTATGCAGGCTATCACCATGGCGAGGAGGCTCCGGCCGAGGCAGCAGCATGGGGGTATACCTTATATAATGTAGTGGATTACGGTGCCGACCCCACGGGCCAGCGCTCCTCGCGTGAGGCGCTGATCACGCTGCTCACCGAGCTCAAGCTCACGGGCAAGAACAACAACGGAAACAACCAGGCCAACGCCAATGCCCGTGCCATCATCTACTTCCCGGA
Source organism: uncultured Alistipes sp. (assembly GCA_964600455.1). Lineage (GTDB taxonomy): Bacteria > Bacteroidota > Bacteroidia > Bacteroidales > Rikenellaceae > Alistipes. The sequence goes on from CAZRJU010000029.1 coordinate 8,182, forward strand.
GGGCACCTTTATCCTCCACTCGAATGCCGACAACAAGCGTAACGAGAGTGCCGACTATCTGAACCAGACCTATTTCGATGCACTGGGCAACAACCAGAGCGAGGAGATCTTTATTCGTGGCGGCAACTTCATTCTGCGTGGTGCCGGCCGCGATAAGACGACCTTGGTGATGCAAGACCCCAACCTCCCCTCCAACTCGGCCCAGATGTGGTCGTCGCCGGTGATGATCAACATCAAGCACAACTCGGCCCCCTCGAAGCTGACCGATGTGGTGGCCGATGCTGCCGAGGGTGGTTTCTCGGTGGAGGTCGCCTCGACCGAGGGGCTCTCGAAGGGCGATTGGGTGTTGCTCAAATTGCAGAACAACGACCCCGCCTTGGTGGCTCAGGAGCTGGGCCCCCACCACGAGGTGGATTTTGCCCAGATGACCGATATTCAGACCATCAAAATCAACGACTACCACCAGATTCGCTCGATCGGCGGATCAACCGTAACCTTCTACGAGCCCTTGATGCATGCCGTAGAGAGCAAGTGGGGTTGGGAGATCCATAAATATCCCCATTACGAAAACGTAGGCGTGGAGGATCTCAGCTTCCGGGGCCACTCGAAGGAGGGCTTTGCCCACCACGGATCGTGGGAGGATGACGGAGCCTACAAACCACTGAACATGATGCGCCTGACCGACTCCTGGTTGCGCCGTGTCGACTTCCACGACGTGAGCGAGGCCAACACCTTTGCTTCGTGTGCCAACTGCTCGGCCTACGACATCCTCATTGATGGTAACCGCGGGCACTCGGCTGTTCGTTCGCAGGCCTCGTCGCGCATCTTCATCGGCAAGGTAACCGACCGCAGCTCGGGTACGACCGTAACCCCGCCCGCACAGAGCGAAACGCAAATAGAGGATGCCGGCCAGTACCACGCATCGGGTGTCTCGGAGACCTCGCTTGGTGCCGTGCTCTGGAACAACACCTGGGGTGAGGATGCCATGTTTGAGTCGCACTCGCGCCAACCGCGTGCCACGCTGATCGACAACTGCAACGGAGGCTTTACGCAGTGGCGTTTCGGTGGTGATGAGGCCTCCGTGCCCAATCACCTGGAGCACCTGACCATTTGGAACTTCGAGGCCAAGGCCGTGAAGCACGACATGGGAGCCGAGTGGAGTTGGTGGGATACAGCCAACTACTGGTGGAAGACCCTGCCGCCCATCATCGTGGGTTTCCACGGGGCCTCCTGCACCTTCAATCAGGATCCCTCGCAGCTCGAGTATGAGGAGTCGAACGGTCAGGCCGTATGGCCCGAGTCGCTCTATGAGGCGCAGTTGCGCGAGCGTCTGGGCTATGTTCCCGCCTGGCTCAATGCACTGAAATAAAACAATAAAAACAATAGAATCATGATGAAAAAGTTTTTAACGATGCTTGCCATGGCGGCACTCTGCTGCGTGGTAGGATGTAACGACGACGTGGACGAACTCGAAAAGGAGATCGACTCCTTGAAGAGCCGTGTTGAGGCCCTCGAGAAGCAGGTTACGCTGCTCAACAGCAACATCGAGGCGCTGCAGGCCCTGTCGCAGAAGGGGGCAACCATTACCGAGGTGAAGTGCGAGAACGGCACCTACACCATTACGCTCAGCAACGGTGAGGTGATCACCTTGGCTCAAGGCAGTGAGGCCGAGGCCGTGATCCCCGTGATCGCCATCAACGAGCAGGGCTACTGGGTGGTTGACTACCGCGACGGTGCCGGTTTTGTGGAGATTTTGGTCAATGGCGAGCCCGTAAAGGCTACGGCTGACGATGGCATCACGCCGCTCTTCAAGATCGATGCCGACGGCTTCTGGACGGTAAGCTACGACGGTGGCAAGAGCTACGAGCGCGTGTTGGACGTGAATGGCCAACCGGTCAATGCCACCGGTACGGGTGAGCTCACCGACAAATTCTTCGAGGAGGTGAAGGTCGAGGGCGACCTCTTCTACGTAAAGTTGCTCACCGGCGAGGAGCTCCGTATTCCGATCCTGCCCGACTTCTTCTGCCACATCATTGCTCCCGAGGGGGTACAACTCTTCACCTCGAAGCAGACGCAGCGTTACAGCGTGGAGATCCGCGGCGTGGAGAATGTCTTCCTCTCGGCCCCCACGGGCTGGTCGGCCGAGTTGACCGATCCCGTTGATGAGCGCGCTACGCTGATCGTAACCGCCCCCGAGACCTCGGCTACCCGCTCCTTGGCCGACAATACGAAGGATGTAACCATCTTAGCCATGGCCGGTTACTACGCCACGATTGCCAAGATTCAGGTAGAGGTCGAGGGTTCGATCGTCGTTACCCCGCCCACGGTGGAGAGTGTAACGCTTGTAGAGGGCTCCGCAACGGAGAGCTCGCTCAGCTTCACGATTGCCACCTCGGAGGATACCGACGCCTGGATGTATCTCTTGCAGCCCGCATCGGAGGCCGCTCCCGAGGCCAGCACGATCGCCTCGGTAGGCAACCAGGGCGTTGGAACCGAGTTGACGATCAACAACCTGGAGGCGTCAACCGACTATGTGCTCTATGTGGTGGCCATCAAGAACCCCAACTCCTACAGCGAGGTGATCTCCTCGGGGGTTGTTTCGACCACCGCTCCGCTTGACACGAATGACTATTGGAGTGTTGGTGTTACGATTAATGGCGTAACCTACTCTTCGGAGACGGAGGGCGCTCGTCTCCTTACGGTTGCCGCAGATGCCACGGAGAATCTCACCTTTGCCCCCTCGGAGGGTGGTGTAATCTTCGTAGAGGACTTGAACGACACTTACGATCTGGCCACCGGTTCAAACCAGGGCCTGACCAAGAGCATTGTCGTAATTGGTCGCAATGCCACCAAGAAGACCGTGATCAAGATGAACAACTATAGTTCGCTGCGTCTTCCCGAGGGTGAGGTGATCTTCAAGAATATAATCTTCGATGCCGGCTCGTGCAACAACTATGTCTTCAATAACGGTACCGGCACGCAACATGGAACGGGTGGTGCCAAGAACGTGATTTTCGAGGATTGCGAGATCATCTTTGGTGCCAATGGAAAGCCCTTCATGACCTTCTACAATGCCGCAGTTGATTCGGGTGTCGAGAATATCATCTTCCGCAACTGTAAGATCCAGAGCCAGAGTACGATTGCAAACCAGCTATTCATTACCACGAGCAACACGATCACGACCGGTCTGAATAAGTTTAAGCACCTGGAGTTCGACAACTGCGTTATTTACGGCATGGACACCACGACGGCTCTCTCGAACGGCCTCTTCTGCCAGGAGAGTGCAAAGGACCAGGCTTCACTGGCCGGCTCGCTCGAGAACCTGGAGATCGTCTTCACCAATAACACAGTGGTTGATTTCGCCAGCTCGGGTTCGGGCAATGGAGGCGCCTTCTTCCATGTGGGAGCCTTCAAGTCGCTCAATGTTACCAACAACATCTTCTACCTGGGTGTTGACGAGAAATACCCGGCTGTTATGCGTGTATTCACCGACTACAACGCTACCTCGTGGCCCTCGTGGACAATGGATCGTACGCAGAGCGTCTACTGGGGATCGAGGGGCTGGAAACTCTTCTTCGATGGCAGCGGTGCTTACTACCCCACTGCCACAATCACGGAGAACGGTCTGAAGACCTTTGTGAAGGCTTCGGCCTCTCCGCTCTCGGTAATCGACAAAGAGAACGGCCGCTTTGTGAAGGCCGACGGCTACGCCACCTACGGTTCTACGCTCCAGTAATGGGGTGTAGGGCCCCTTGGGGGCATAAAAAATCCCGGCCTTGCGGTCGGGATTTTTTCATAAACAGCGGCTCCTTTACGAAACAGCCACTCGCTACAACTTGATATCGTAGATCTGGATAACACCCACCAACTCCTCGTTGTCGTTGGTAACCAACAGGGAGGTAACCTTGTTTTGGGTCATCATCTTTTCGGCTGCAATCAACTTCTCGGTAGGGCGAATTGTCTTGGGATGCATGGTGGCAATATCCGAGGCCTTGATCTTGAAGAAATCGGCCTCCAGACGCTCCATGGCACGACGGATGTCCCCATCGGTGATGATCCCCTCAACCTTGCCCTCGCGGCACAAAACCACCAGACCCAGCCCCCCCTTCGAGATCGTATGGGTCATGCGGGCAGCCGTACAGTCGGCATCGCAGGTAGGCAGGTTCTCCTTACGCATTACATCTCCCACGGTCATCAGTAGGCGACGGCCCAACGAACCACCCGGGTGGAGTCGGGCAAAATCCATCGCCGTAAATTCGCGCATCTTCATCAGTGCTACACCCAAGGCATCACCCATGGCAATTTGGGCGGTGGTGGAGGTAGTGGGAGCCAAATGCAGAATACAGGCCTCGCTCTCCACACGCACGTCGAGGTGGATATGCGAATTACGGGCCAGGGAGGAGTCCTTGCGGCCCGTCATCGAGATCAGGGTGTTGCCATTCGAGAGGATAAAGGGAACAATCTTAAGTACCTCATCGGTCTCCCCCGAATAGGAGAGGGCCAGGATGATATCCTCCTTTGAGATCATACCCAGGTCACCATGGAAGGCCTCCCCCGGATGGAGGAAGAAGGCCGGCGTACCGGTCGAAGCGAGCGTTGCAGCAATCTTACGGCCGATAAGGCCCGATTTCCCCATACCCGTAACCACCAATTTCCCGTGACTTTGGAGAATAGCCTCCACGGCCTCAACAAACTCATCGCCCAAGCGCTGCTGCATGGCATTCAACGCATCGGCCTCGGTCTTAAGGGTCTGACGGGCCAAATCAAGAATCTGCTCTTTTTGGAGTTTTTCCATGCTTACAGAAGTTGTTTAATCAGAGATTCGAGATCACTCAGGTGGAGCATATTGGGGCCATCGCTCAGGGCAGCATCGGGATCGGGATGCACCTCAAAGAAGTAGCCCGTAGCCCCGAAGGCTTTAGCAGCAAGGGCCATTGAGGGGACAAACTCGCGATTGCCTCCCGTCTTCCCCCCGGCGGCTCCGGGACGCTGTACCGAGTGGGTGCAGTCCATGATCACCGTGGGCGCAATCTGCAACATGTCGGGGATATTGCGGAAGTCAACCACCAGGTTGTTGTAGCCAAACGAATTACCGCGCTCGGTGAGCCACACCTCACGGGCTCCCGCCTCCATCGCCTTCTCGTAGGGATAGCGCATGTCGGCTCCCGAGAGGAACTGGGCTTTCTTGATATTGACCACCTTCCCCGTACGGGCTGCAGCCACCACCAGATCGGTCTGGCGACAGAGGAAGGCGGGGATCTGGATCACATCGACCACCTCGCCCACCGGAGCAGCCTGCTCCGATTCGTGAATGTCGGTCAGGAGCTTCAGCCCCCACTTCGTGCGCACATCCTGCAACATCTGCAAGCCGCGCTCCAGGCCCACTCCGCGGTAGGAGTGGATCGAGGTACGGTTGGCCTTATCAAACGAGGCCTTAAAGATGATGTCAACGCCTAACGAGCGGTTGATCTCAACCAACTTTTCGGCCACACAATCGAGCAGTTCGGCCGACTCGATCACGCAAGGCCCGGCAATAAGTTTTAGTGCCATATCTCTTTTGGGTTAAAATGCAAAGGTGAAAGTAGCCATTTTTTTTCAAATTTCCTACTTTCACCCCTATTTTTTTAAGTAAACTTCTCTTTTAGGAAAGATTCTGCCCGTTCCAAATCCTCGGGAGTGTCGATTCCTATTGTCTCGAACGAGGTGATTCCCACCCCGATTCGGTAGCCATTCTCGAGCCAACGCAACTGTTCGAGGGACTCGGCCTTCTCCAACGAGGAGGGGGGCAATGAGGTTACCTCACGCAGCACCTCCGAGCGGAAGGCATAGATGCCGATGTGTTTATAGAAGGTGTGATGATCGAGCCATGCCGCGGGCTCCACACCCCGCAGATAGGGGATCACCGAGCGCGAGAAATAGAGCGCCTCACCCGCTGCACTGAGCACCACCTTCGGGGAGTTGGGATTCTCCAAAGCCGAGAGGCCATCCTCCCTCGAGAAGGGCTTGACCAGGGTGGCAATCTGGGTCTCCGAGCGCTCAAAACAACGCTTCAGGGCCTCCAACTGCTCACGGCGGATAAAGGGTTCATCACCCTGTACGTTAACCACCACATCGAAGCCGCCGCCCACCTTCTCGTAGGCCTCGCGGCAACGATCCGTGCCGCTGCGGTGCTCCGTGGAGGTCATCACCACCCGCCCGCCAAAGGCCTCAACGGCCCGATAGATGCGCTCATCGTCGGTAGCCACAACCGCCTCGTCCAGGACGCCAGCCACCTGCTCATAGACACGCTGAATCACCGGTTTCCCGCCCAGGATAGCCAACGGCTTTCCCGGGAAGCGGGTGGAGGCGTAGCGTGCCGGAATAATCGCTATAAACTTCATCGTTTTGATGGTTTTATGCTTGCAATGCAATCTTCAGCACCTCATCGTTTGTCTCCACATAGTGGAAGGTGAGGCCCTCGATATATTCGGGTTTGATCTCGGCAATATCCTTGCTGTTACGCTCCGAGAGCAGGATCTCGCGGATACCGGCTCGCTTGGCAGCCAGGATCTTCTCTTTCACCCCCCCTACGGGCATCACACGACCACGCAACGTGGTCTCGCCGGTCATGGCAATACGCTCCTTGACCTTGCGCCCCGTATAGGTCGAAGCGATCGAGGTTACCATCGTGATACCGGCCGAAGGGCCATCCTTCGGAATGGCACCCTCGGGTACGTGAATATTGATGTCGTGTTTCTCGAAGAGGCTCTTGTCGATCCCCAACTCCTCGTGGTGGGCCATCACCCACTCATGGGCAATCGTAGCCGACTCCTTCATCACATCGCCTAAGTTGCCGGTCAGGTTCAGGCGTCCCTTACCCGGAGTTAGCAGCGACTCCACATAGAGAATATCGCCACCCACCTCCGTCCAGGCTAAGCCCGTAACCACGCCCACCATGTCGGCCACCTCGTACTCCTCCTTCTGGAATTTGGGCATACCGAGCACATCGGCCACCTCTTTTTCGGTAAATTCGGGGGCAAAAGCCTCCTCCGAGGCGATCTGCTTGGCACGTGAGCGGGCCAACTTGGCGATCTGCTTATCGAGCGAGCGGACACCCGACTCCCGCGTGTAGCCACTGATGATCTGCTCGACAACGGGAGCCGTGAGGATCATCTCCCCCGGCTTGATACCGTGGGCCTCGCGCTGCTTCTGTTACTGATTTTTACTTTGATGGTAGGAGCCAAACCTTCGGTGGTGCGGGCCTTCGTCACCATCGTACTGCTTCTGACGGCGCCGCTGTTCGGGCGGGAGTCGGATGCGCCTACTTCTATGGGGGCGGCGCTGCTGCTGATTTTGCTGGGCAATCCCTGCGCGGTTACCAGCGTGGGCCTGCAGCTTAGTTTTGGCGCCGTGGGTGGTATTTTGTGGCTTAC
>CAZRJU010000030.1:0-15465 GCA_964600455.1 uncultured Alistipes sp.
AAGAGCTCGAGCTCCTTACCCAGCTTGCGGTGGTCGCGCTTCTTGGCCTCCTCCATCATCTGCAAATACTCGTCGAGCATCGACTTTTTGGGGAAGGAGATACCGTAGATACGCGTCAGCATCTTGTTCTTCTCGTTGCCGCGCCAGTAGGCACCGGCTACCGAGGTGATTTTCAGCGCCTTGATAAATCCTGTGTTGGGGATGTGCGGGCCACGGCAGAGATCGGTAAACGAACCGTTGGTATAGAAGGAGATGGTACCGTCTTCCAGATCGGAGATCAACTCCACCTTGTAGGGATCCTGCTTCTCGGTGAAGGTCTTCAGGGCATCGGCCTTGGATACCTCCGTGCGAACGAGTTGTTCCTTCTGGCGGGCCAGTTCCATCATCTTGTTCTCAATGGTGGGGATGTCGGCTTCGGTGATGGGCGTGGGGGAGTCCACGTCGTAGTAGAAGCCGTTTTCGATGGCGGGGCCGATACCGAACTTAATGCCCGGGTAGAGCGACTGCAAGGCCTCGGCCAAGAGGTGCGACGAGGTGTGCCAGAAGGCGTGCTTGCCCTCGGCGTCGTCCCACTTGAAGAATTTTACGGAGGCATCCTCCTCAATGGCGCGAGATAGATCCACGGTTGCGCCATTTACCGAAGCGGCCAAGCAGTCAGCAGCTAAACGAGGACTGATGCTCTCGGCAACCTGATAAGCCGTGGTCCCTTTGGCATACTCTCTTACACTGCCATCGGGAAACGTGATTTTTACCATTTTGTTTTTTGTTTGTGAATGAATATCTCCCCTTTGGTGCTTCCACAATTACGAGACGGAATACACCTCCAAGGTCTTTTTTGTTAGTTCTCGTTGGTTTGTGGTGCGCGGTGCGATTCGCCGCGTTCGGGCCGCTCTTTGCGTTCGCGCTCCACGTGGGGCAGCGGATTGGCTGTCCACTCCTCCCAGGCGCGACGGTGCCGCACGATGTCGATGGCCAGGTAGATGGCCGAACGCATCGACTGCGCATCGGCCAGATCCTTGCCGGCAATGTCGTAGGCCACCCCGTGGTCGGGCGAGGTGCGGACATGGCTCAGTCCGGCCGTGAAGTTCACCCCGTCGGGTGAGAGCATCTTGAAGGGGGCCAGACCCTGGTCGTGGTACATGGCCAGCACGGCGTCATAGCGCGTGTAGTTGCCGCTGGCGAAGAGCCCGTCGGCAGCAAAGGGGCCATAGGCCAACACCCCTTCGTCGTAGGCGGCACGAATGGCCGGAGCAATCGTCTCCTGCTCCTCATGCCCCAAGAGCCCGCCATCCCCGGCGTGGGGGTTGAGCGAGAGTACGGCAATGCGCGGCTCCACCACGCCGAAGTCCTGCTTGAGCAGGGCCCGTAGTTGGCGCAGACGCTCTATGATACGTTCGCGGGTGATCATCGGGCTCACCTCGCCAATGGGCAAATGGATCGTTACAAGGCCTACCTTGAGGCGCTCGCTGCACATCAGCATCAGGGGCTCACCCGCCAACTCAGCCGCTAAATATTCGGTATGCCCCGTAAAGGAGAACTCCTCACACTGCATCGCCTCCTTGTTGATCGGGGCGGTAACCAGTGCGTCGATATGGCCCTGCTTGAGATCCTCGACAGCTGCCTTAAGGGCATCCAAAGCCGCCTTGGCTGCTATGGGCGAGGCTACGCCCGGCTCGATGCGGATCTCGTTTTCACCTACGGGACGCAGGTTGATCTTTCCTTCGCGGGCATCGGAGGCGTGGTGAATGGTCTGAAAGGGCACACTCTCCACATCGCGGAGGGTGTTACGGTAGTATCCGGCCGCTTTGGGCGAGCCATAGACAACGGGGGTGCACAACTCGGCGATACGTACATCGGTTAAGGTTTTGAGAATCACCTCCCAACCAATGCCGTTTGTGTCACCTTGCGTGATCCCGATCTTCAATTTTCTTTGCTCCATGATTCGGTTATTCGAGGGCAAATTCCGTTCGGCCCTCTTTTAGAGGGCAAATATAGCGAAAAAAGCTAAATAGTTGATCATAAACCGAAAAAAATATCTTTTCGGCCCTGCACGGAGTTAGATCTTGTCCAACCCCTTGGTCAGTTTGAGCCAATAGTATTTGAGCGGATTTTGCTTTTTGAGCAACTTCCAGGGGCGGCTGCCATGGGGGCGGTGGATGACGGGCAGATTACAGAAGAGGTAATTCTTCAGCCCCAGATCGAGGGCGTTGTGCGAGATCTGCACGTCGAACCAGTGCTTCGACGAATCCAGCCGATCGAAGTCGCACTGCCGCATCAGTTCGGGGGTGAGAAGCGAGCAGCAGAAACTGCAATGCCGTTTGGTGGCATACGTCTGATTTTCATGCCCCTTGGCATACTCGTAGGGGTAGTTGATCGCCCCCTCGTCGTCGACCGTTACCGAGGCGGCAATGGCGCAATCTGCCCGCTCGACGGCTCCGGTGAAGAGCCCCTGCAGGGTGTGGGGCTCGACCACCACATCCGACTCCACGAGCAGCAGTCCGGCATCGGCCTCGAGGGCTAAATGGCGGCAACGCTGCAGTACCAACAGGTAGTTGGGCGAGGGGTGGTCGGTGAGATCCTTCAGGTGAACGAGCTCAAAACCCAGCTCGCGTTGCAGGGCCTCCAGGCGGGCCGTGTTTTCGGGCGTGGAGAAGTCGTTGTAGACCGTATAGGTGAAGGGAACTTCGATCTTTGATCGGAGGATGGCACGGATGGTCTCCTCGGTCGACGAGATCGAATCCTTGACGGGCGTTACGATATGGAGCGCTTTCATAGGGGCTGTTTTAGTCGGTTTGCGGGACAAAGGTAGTATAAAATCCCGGAGTTACCAAAGGGAGTTATTCGGCATGAAGCAGTACGCTGCGTCGCATGAAGAGTCCGAAGAGGCTCTCGGTGAAGTAGCCGATCACGCGCGGGTTCTCCTTGCGCAGTTGGCGCTCCAAAAGCGAGGGAGGGGATCCTGCAAAGCGCCAGGCGAAACGCACAGCCTGTACGGGACGGCCGGCAATCTCGAAGCGCTCGGCATTGGGGTAGTAGGCGGCCAGTCGGCCGGCGGCGTGTATCCAAACGGCAAAGGGGTGGTCATAGCCCGCTCCGGCGGTCATCTGCCCCCGGATCAGGCGGTGTTTCAGCAGGTTGATCTTGTAGGAGTGGGAACGCTGGGTGTAGAGCGGCCCGCAGATCATGCGCTCGAAGAAGTCGGCATGTTTACGGTTCAGGAAGGCCACCACCTCGCGCTTTTTGCGGCGGTCGCTGAAGCGGCGCGACCCGCTCCTCACGCGGTAGCGGAAGCCCACCCCGTCGAGATGGATCACCTCGCCATCCTCCTTGAGCATCGAGATCCAGAACTCCCAATCCTCGCGGGCGGGGATGCGTTCGTCGTAGAGGCCGCGGTAGCCGCTGGGCTGCTGCGTGGCAAGTCGGTGGTAGTGGTCGGCCCGAAAGAGCGAAGTGTTGCTCAACTGGTTTTCGGTTGCCAATTTTTGGAGGTTGAAGGGGGCAAATCGCCAACGTCCCTCCCGGCCTTCAAAAAACTCCCCGTCGCAGCGCACCACCACTGCGCTTGTATCCCGCTCTAAGGCCTCGACGGCATGGCTGATGAAATCGGGCATCAGCAGGTCGTCGGCATCTAAGGGGAGGATATAGGCTCCCCGGCTCTGCATGATAGCGAAATTGCGGGCTGCGCAAACCCCCATATTCTCTTGGTGCTCAACGCGGAAACGCTTGTCGCCTGCGGTGTGGCGCACGGCCACCTCGAAGGTGGCGTCCTGCGAACCATCGTCCACGATTACGGCCTCCCAGTTGGGATAGCTGATGGCGCGAATCGAGTCGATCGTCTCGCAGACATAGTCGGCCATGTTGTAGGCCGGCACGATGATCGAAACCAGGGGGTACTCTCTGTTTTTGCTCTGCATAGGAAAAAGGGGTGCAACACGGCCGAATCTGCCCGGTCGGCCTATTGCTATTTCATCTAAAATTTGTATCTTTGCTCGTGCATAGGGGGCTTTCGTCCTCCGAATGCAAAACAAAGGTAGGAAAAAATAGAGAAAAGAACAAAATAAGGCCCGATTTTAGTATGCATCGTCTGCTTGGTATTTTATTGCTGGTGGCTGCTCTTGCCTCTTGGGGTGAATTGTCGGCACAAAAGCCCGTGCGCCAGACGCGCGAGGAGTATGTGTCTCGCTATCACCACATTGCCGTGGAGCACATGGAGCGCTATGGTATTCCGGCCAGTATCACCCTGGCACAGGGAATCCTGGAGTCGGATTGCGGCAACAGCCTTCTGTCGCGCTCCTCGAACAATCACTTCGGTATCAAGTGTAAGCGCGATTGGAAGGGGGAGCGGGTCTATCATGATGACGATGCCGCCGGAGAGTGCTTCCGAGCCTACCCCTCGGTAGAGGCCTCCTATGAGGATCACGCCGAGTTCTTGGATCGCAGCCCCCGCTACGATTCGCTCTTTGCCTACTCGTCGAGCGACTACCGCAGTTGGGCCCGCGGGTTAAAGGCTGCGGGTTATGCCACGGCTCCCGACTATGCCGAACGCTTGGTGCGCATCATTGAGGAGGGGCGGCTCTACCTCTTCGACCGCGAGGGGGGTGCCGGCCTCTATGCGGCTGCCGAGACGGGCCCCGATCACTTCTCCGAGCAGAGCAGTGGCGACCCCGCCCCCATCATCCACGAGGGCATTGATCCCAACAATTTCCGCGTAACGATCAATGCTCACGCCGGCTATAACGTCTACCGCCTCAATGGGGTCTGCCATGTGTTGGCCGCCGAGCACGACAGCTTCGAACAGATTGGGCGGGCTTTCCGTATCTCACCCCGTAACCTGCGCCGTTTCAACGACCTAAAGGGTGAGGCGCAACCCCTCACGGGAGAGGTGGTCTTCATCGAACGAAAACGCGATCGTTGGACGGGCGCGGCAACCACCCATACCACCGTGGAGGGAGAAACCCCCTATTCGGTGGCCCAGCACTACGGTCTGCGCCTGAAGAGCCTGCGCCGCATGAACCGCCTCAAGAATTTGGAGGAGCCCTTTAAGGCAGGTACCTCCCTCAGAATCCGTTAATAACAACATCCCACCATGAATAAAAACCCCTTAAGAACGCGTATCGAGGAGCTGATCGTGCGTAAGTCGGCCCTCAAGCAGAAGGTTTTTGATAACACCTTCACTATTTTCAACGAACTGAAAGAGACCCTTTTGGAGATGGCCTCCGAGATGGAGGACGAGCTGGAGGGGCGGATCGACAAGCGTGTCAAGATCGAGTACCGCGACCGTGGTAAGTATGAGGCGCAGTTACAGGTGGCCAGTGATCTGTTGATCTTCCAGATGCACACCAACGTCTTTGAGTTTGAGTCGAGCCACGTGATCTGGGACAACCCCTATGTACGGGAGGATAATCAAAACTCCTACTGCGGCGTGATCAATATCTATAACTTCCTCTCAGACTCCTTCAAACTCACCCGCTCGGCCGATGAGGGCTACCTGATCGGTCGCATCTTCATCAACCACGAGCGCCGATTCTTCGTGGAGGGTAAGCGCCAGAACCTGGCCCGTGCCATCGACTTCGGTAAGCAGGAGATCGACCGCGGAAGCCTGATCTCGATTATCGAGTCGGCCTTGCACTACGCCCTGAGTTTCGATCTGCTGACTCCGCCTTTCGAGGCCTGCAAGCGGGTAACGGTCGATCAGTTCAATACGCGTATGGACAACTCGAAGTTTGTGACGGGCAAGCGCCTGAATTACCCCTTCAACGTGGACGATATTTAAGTGATCCGCCCCGATGTTTACTACACCCTTTAAGAGAAGATGAAAAAAAGACTCCTGACACTCCTGCTCGTTGTCTGCTCGCTCCCCCTTTGGGCTGCGGGTCGAGAGGGACGAGCCCGAGAACTCTATGAAAACTACCGCCGTTGGAGCTCTCTCCCCACCCCCGGAATGGTGGTGCCGATGGCCGACGGTGAGCACTATACCCGCATCCAGGGGGATGCGATCGAGCGTCTGCGTTACCGCGACGGTTTTTGTGATACGCTTTACCTCTCTGAGGCGCAGAGCGGTTGCCGAATCTCGGCCTATGAGGTGGCCGCCAACGAGTCCCTGCTCCTGAGTTACGGGGCCCACCCCATCTACCGCCACTCCTTCGCGGTGGACAGCCTGCTCTATGTCGGGGCCGGTGAGCGGGTACTAATCGCCCCCGAGATCCCCACCAAGCGCGATGCCCAACTCTCGCCCGATGGACGCAAGGTGATCTTTTCGAGCGGGAATAACCTCTATATCCACGATCTGGATAGCGCCCGTGTGGTGCAGTTGACCCACGATGGCGAGTGGAACAACATCATCAACGGTACGACTGACTGGGTCTATGAGGAGGAGTTTGGCTTTACCAAGGGCTTTGCCTTCTCGCCCGACAGCCGCAAGGTGGCCTACCTGAAATTCGACGAGAGCCGGGTGCCCCTCTTTGAGATGATGCGCTTCGATGGAGCGCTCTATAACCATGCCTATAGCTTCAAATATCCCAAGGCGGGCGACCGAAATTCGGTGGTAACGCTCTGGGTTGTCGACTTAGAGAGCGGCCATACGGAGCAGATCTTCACGGGTGAGGAGAGTGATCAATATATCCCCAATCTGGGGTGGACACCGGCAGGTGAACTCTACTTCTACCGGGTGGATCGTCGTCAGCGCCACTTTGAGGTGGTGGTCGAGAAGAGTGATATGCAGCAGATCATTTATGCCGAGAGTTCGCCGCGTTATGTGGAGCGTCCGATCGGTGAGGTAATCACCTTTATCGACAACGACCGCTTTGTGGTGCGTGAGGAGACAACGGCCGGTTGGTGGCACCTCTATCTCCACAGCATGGAGCGTGGCCGTCTGAAGACCCTCACCTCGGGAGAGTGGGAGGTGGTGAATCTTGTGCATGCCGATCGCCGCGGGGTGTGGTATATCTCCTCCGAGCGTGGAGCCTCGCGCCGTGACCTCTATCGTGTCGACCTGCGGGGGAAGAACAAGGTACGCCTGACCGAGAGCGATGGGTGGCACTCGATTCTGGCCAGCGCCGATATGAGCTACTTCATCGACAGCTACTCTTCGGCCTCGATACCCACCACCATTACGCTGCGCGATGGAATGCGCGGTTTGATTGTACGCCTGCTTGCAGGGAGCGAATCTCCGGCCCACGAGGCGGTGCGTGCCGATGAGGTTCCCCTCAAGGAGTTCTTTACCTTCACCTCGCCCGAAGGCGTGGAGATGAATGCCTGGGTGATCTATCCCAAGGGGTTTGACTCCTCGAAACGCTACCCTGTGCTCCTTACACAATACTCGGGCCCGGGTTCGCAGGAGGTCTGCGACCGTTGGCGTCCCGACTGGACCGAGGCTCTACCCTTGGAGGGCTATATCGTAGCCTCGCTCGATCCGCGCGGTACGGGCTTTAAGGGAGAGGCCTTCAAGAAGCAGACCTATGGCGATTTGGGACGTCGTGAGGTGGCCGATCAAATCGCGTTTGCCCGCCACTGGGCCGCCCAACCCTATGTTGATGCCTCGCGCATCGGCATCTATGGCTGGTCGTATGGCGGCTTCATGTCGCTGAGTTGTGCCCTGAAGGGGAACGGACTCTTTAGGATGGCTATTGCCGTGGCTCCCGTAACCTCGTGGCGTTACTACGATTCGGTCTACACGGAGACCTATAACGGCCTCCCCTCGGAGTTCCCGGCAGGCTATGACGAGAACTCGCCGCTCAACTTCCCTGAGCTTCTCTCGCCCAATACGCGCCTCTTGTTGATTCATGGTTCGGGCGACGATAATGTGCATCTGCAAAATACGATGGAGATGGCCCGCTGTCTCAATGCCACGGGGGCACAATACGATATGATGATCTATCCCGATCAGAACCACTCGATGATGCCCGACGATCGCCACAATGTGCGTATCAAGATGCTTGGCTACACGCTCGAAAATCTCTAAATCGGATCCCCCCCCGATACAGCAAGAGGGCTGCCCGAAAAAGGCAGCCCTCTGCGATTGTACGGTTGTGGCTACGAATTAGAGCGTCGTCCAAAGCGCATCGGTAAGGTCTGTCTCTTTCCACTCCTCGCCGCTATAGATGATCTCATAGCAGTTCTTACCGTCGGTCGGGAGGGTCAAATCACTCGTCTGGTTCCACTTGCTGTCCCAATTGTGCTCGGCCTTGGCGGGATCCATGCGCACGAAGATTACGTTGGTAAAACCTGCGGGAACCTCGCACTCGAGTACGCCCGAGTTCGAGGAGGCGGTCATCGTAGCCCAAGCCTCGCCATTACCATAGAAATAAGCCTCGATACGGGCCGAATCCGAAGTCCACAGACCGGGCTTCAGGTAGAGCATATTGGTCGTCGTCTCGGGCGTCTCAGGCTCTACAACCACGCTGTCATCCTTTACGAAATCGAGCGAACCACCATCCTCCCAATTACTGACCGAGGTGGTGAACGAAGCTACGGGAGCTTCGGGCACCACCGGCTTTTCCAAGGTAATCGATGCGTTCATCACCTTGCCGGCCTCGAAATCAACAGCCTGGGGCAGGGTGAAGGTGTAGTTCTCCGAAGCGGTGCTTACGATGAGCGTAGGCTCGGCAGCCTGCTGGGGAGCGAGGATCAACATCCAGCTACCCTCCTCGGTGAGGGCGGCGCTGATCTGGCCCTTCTCACCGGCGGTGGTCATCGAGGCGGGCGACTTGGGGTCAAAGGTAACGGTCGTGTAGACATTGCCGAAGCGAACCGACGTGAGCTCCTCCTCGAGCTGGTTGTCGATCGTGATAACAACCTTCGAGAGGGCGTGGGTGAAGGGGAGCAATACAGCCTCCTCGGTGGGCTTCGAGGTGGTGGTGGCGATCATCAGATCCGAAGCCGTGTAGTCGGTGTGGGTCGTCTGGTCGTTCTTTACCGAGAAGCTGACGCTCGAGGCATATTGCCAAGCGCTGTTATAGGGGTAGTAGGCCACCAACGACGAGGTGAGCTCCTCATCGGCATACCACTTGTGCTCGGTCGTCGAGCTCAGTCCCTCGGCCGTGTAGGTAAACTCGGCGTTGTTGAGCCAAACCTCGGGGGTGAAAATGTAGAGACCTACCTTGTCGCCCTCCTCGAAAGCGGTGTCGGTGGCACGGGTAAAGTTCACCATCTCGGCCTCAAGCGAGATCACCTTACCGGTCTCGGGAGCAGGCGTTACGCCGGGCTCCTCGTTACTGCAAGCGGTCAAACCGAAAAGGGCGACCAGAGCAGCCAAAGAAAAGAGTTTTTTCATCATTTTGATTTGTGTTTATTGGTTTGTTGATCTGTTTCAATGCGGTAAATTATCACAAAGATAAAAGAAAACTTTGCATATTTCAAAAAAAGAGGAGAGAACTTTTGTGGAATGTTCTCTCCTCGGGGGAATTAGGCGTCTCGACCCGCTTCGTAGCGAGCTTCGACAATGCGCCAGTCGATCAGCGGCCAGAGGGCCTCGATGGCAGCTTTGCGGGCATTGCGGTAGTCGATGTAGTAGGCGTGTTCCCAAACGTCAATGGCCAAAAGAGGCCGTTGCTCGTAGCGTAGCGGATTGCCGGCGTTGGGCTCGCTTAGGATCGTCAGTTGGCCCGAATCCTCCTCCGAGAGCCATACCCAACCCGATCCGAAGAGGGCAAGAGCCGCTTCGGTCATGCGCCGCTTCAACTCGTCGAACGAGCCGAAGTCGCGTTCGATGGCCGAGAGTAGGGGGCCGGTGGGGCGGTGAGCAGCCTCGGGTGAAAGCGTCTCGAAGTAGAACTCGTGGTTCCACACCTGGGCGGCATTGTTGTAGGTCGGCCCTTCGGCCGAGCAGACGATCTCCTCGAGCGACATCTCCTCAAAGGGGCTCTTCTCGATGAGTTCATTGAGCTTGTTCAGATAGGCATGGTAGTGCTTGCCATGGTGGTAGTCGAGGGTCTCCTTCGAGATGGCCGGTGTGAGGGCCTCCGCCGAATAGGGGAGGGGTTTTGGCTCGAAACGAGCCGTGTGGTTGTGCTGTGTCATGCAGAGAACGGTTGTTAAAAAAGAGATAAGAAGTAGCGACATTGTGTTGCATTTTTTTCTGCATCAGGCTGCAAAGGTGGTGCCAAACAGGGCACCGTTTTTGCGTAGAAAGAGGCAAATCGTCGGATTGTTATGCGTGCTGATACCTGCTTGTCGCTCTTTGGTCGCTATGCGCCCCACCTGGCTTTGGTGGGATGCAACCTGCTTTGGGCCATGGATTACCCCCTCTACCACATCCTACTTCCCGGTTATCTGCAACCCGTGGCCCTCCTCTTTTTGGCCCTTCTTTCCACCGCCCTCTTTGCCCATCTTCCCCTGCTTCGAGAGCCGATGGAGCGGGTGGAACGGCGCGATATGCCGTTGCTGCTGATCGGGGCGCTGCTGATCGGAGTGTTGCACAAGGGTTTCTTGATGAAGGGGCTTTCGCTCACCTCGCCGATTGATGGGGCGATCATCAATACGGCCGGGCCGCTCATCGTGCTCCTGCTCTCGCTCTTCGCCCGCAGGGAGCGTCTCACCTCGAGCCGTATATTGGGGCTGATGCTTGGCCTGACGGGAGCGATAGCGGTGATCCTGTGGGGAGGGGATGAGGCCCACGAGAAGTCCGATCTGAAGGGGAATCTGATGGTGGTGGCCGCTGTGGCCGCTACCGCCCTCTACACGGTTTGGCTCAAGGAGGCACTGTTGAAATATCGGGTAACCACCGTGTTGAGGTGGATCTATACCTTTGCCGCTCTTCTCACCCTCCCCTTTGGTGTGGAGACCCTTGCCCACACCGATTTTTCGCTCTGGGACGGCAGGGGGTGGTTGGCACTCCTTTGGGTGCTGTTGCTGTTGACCTATCTGCCCAACCTGCTCTTTAATTATGCCCTCAAGAAGATCAAGCCGCTTGAGGTCAGCATCTTCAGCTACCTGCAGCCTGTAGCCGCCATCGTCCTGTCGGTCATGATGGGGCTCGATCATATCAAGAGCGATACGATCCTCTTTGCGTTGATTATCTTTGTTGGAATTGCCCTGGTGTTGCTCTCCTATCGTCCGAGGCGGGGAAGCAGTAGCTATTGACGGGGGGGCTGTCAAGGCCTCGATGGCACGATGTCCCTCCTCGCCCAGGTCGAGTGAGAAGTCGTTGACAAATAAGCGGATGTGCTGTTCGATCACCTCATCTTCCATCTCGCGGGCATGCTGCTTGACAAAGCTGCGCGAAGCGTGCGGGTGGTCGAAGGCGTAGCGAACGCTTTGGCGGAGGCTCTCCTCCACGGCCGATTGCACATCAAGGGGGAGTGAACGTCGAACCACGATCGCCCCGAGCGGTAGCGGCAGGGCGGTGTGGCGCTCCCACTCCAACCCTAAGTCGGCCACCAACTCCAGCGGCAGACGATCATAGACAAATCGCCCCTCGTGGATCAGTACACCCCCATCGAACTCCCCCCTTTCCACCGCTTTGGCAATTTCGGAGAAGAGTACCGGCGTGAGCTCCTCGACCTCGGGGTAGAGGCGGCGCATCAGACAGCAGGCGGTGGTGTGCATGCCCGGAACGGCCACATGGCGCAGGGCCCCCTGCTCCCCTTTGCGGCGGATCAGCAGCGGCCCGTTGCCGCGTCCCAGGGCGGCACCACTCTCCAGAAGACGATACTCTTTTTCGATCAGGGGCAGGATGGCAAAGCTGATCTTCGAGATGTCGGGCTCTCCGTACAACACACGTTCGTTGAGCTCTTCGATATCGAAGAAGGATCCCTCTACTTCGGGGTGGTTCCCCTCCAAGCGGCCGTTCAGCCACCCATCGAACATGAAGGTATCGTTCGGGCAGGGGGAGATATGGAGTTTAAGCCTCGTCATGGGACTCCTCCTCAAAGTCGTTTTCAAGCAGCCATTGGGTCAGGTGCTCCACTGCCTCCTCGAAGCACCACTCTGAGCGGGGCTCGCCTACGCGGTTGGAGATGGCGCGAATCTGGGCCCCCTCCACATCGAAGGCCTCGCACAGGGCAAAGAAGGTTGCCCCCTCCATCTCCTCGATCTCGGCCCCATGGGGCTCTATGCCGCAACGATCCACCGTATTGGCCTTCACGGGCCGTAGTTCGGTGAGCGGCTCCACGCGGTAGTGCTCGCGGTAGCGCTCGGGGAGTCCGGCCACACACTCCTCGACCACCTCCACGACCTCCCCTTTGAAGGGGGCGTCGCCGTAGCTGCCGGCCACACCGGCCAGGATGATCAGGTGGGGGCGTTTGCTCTTGATGGCCCGGCACATTGTAGCCGCCGTGGCGGCTTGGCCGACACCCGAGATAAAGACCGAGGCTTTGGGACGCTCTAAGATGAAACCCTTAGCCTCCTCGATGGTGGGGAAGAGATAGACGATACGCATCGCTTAGTCACGTCCTACGACGGCCTCCAACTCTTCGACGGTTACTGGCAGCTTCTTGTCGCCGATCATGCGGCAGCCGCTCTCCGTTACTAAAATATCGTCCTCGATGCGGATGCCGCCAAAGTCGCGGTAGCTTTCGAGTGCCTCATAGTTGACAATTCCGCGGACCTTTCCTTCGGCCTTGCACTTGTCGATCAGGGCCGGGATGAAGTAGATACCCGGTTCATCCGAGAGCACCGTGCCGGGCTCCACCCGCCAGGCGGCTCGGTAGATGCAGGTAGCCGACTTCTCGGCCCGCTCACGGATCGACGAGAAGTCGAAGCTGCGTTCACCGAAGGCCTCGCAGTCGTGGACATCCATGCCCAAGCCGTGGCCCAAGCCGTGGGGCATGAAGAGGTACATGGCGCCCGCCTCGACAGCATCTTCGGCCGTGCCTTTGAGCAGCCCGAGCGAGATCAACCCCTCGGCCAATAGGCGGTAGCAGGCCAGGTGGATGTCGGTGTGGTACATCATGCCCGGGCGGATCTGCTCGGCAATGCGGTCGTGGGCATTCAGCACCACGTTGTAGATGTCGCGCTGGCGGTCGGAGAATTTGCCGCTCACGGGGTAGGTGCGGGTGTGATCCGAACAGTAGCCCTCCAGGGATTCGCCACCACCATCCACCAGCAGCAGGCGACCCGCCTCAAGCACACCGTCGCAGTTGAGGTTGTGGAGCGTTTCGCCGTGTTGCGACACGATCGAGGGGAAGGATACGCCCTGTCCCAACTGCTTGGCGATCCCCTCGATGTGGCCGGCGATCTCGCGCTCGATCACCCCCGGACGGCACATGCGCATCGCGGCCGTGTGCATCTGATAGCCGATTTGGAAGGCTCGCTCCAACGCCTCGATCTCCTCGGGCCCCTTCTTCTCGCGCATCTCGGCCACGGCAAACATCAGATCCACCGACTTGTAGTCGTGCAACAGGGTGGGGTTGATACCCAAAAGCTCGGAGAATTGTAGCTTGGTCTCGGCCCGGTAGATGGGCAGGAAGTGGATTTTGCGTCCCAAGCGGATGGCCTGGCGCAAGAGCCCCTCCAAGGCGGCCAGCGGAGCCGTGTTCTCCACACCCACCTCACGGCCCAGATCGGCGAGCATGGGCTGGGGGCCTGTCCAGATGATGTCCTCCACGGTGAAGTCGTCGCCGAAGAGCCACTCCTTGTCGGCCTCCACGTCGATCACACCCACCAATGAGGGGAGATTCAGTCCGAAGTAGTAGCGGAAGGAGGAGTCCTGACGGAAGTAGTAGGCGTTGTTGGGGTAGTTGTTGGGCGAGGGGGGATTGCCGGGAAGCAGAATCAACCCGCTTTGCATACGGCGGCGCAACTCGGCGCGGCGCTTGGTGTAGATCTCGGGAGCAAACATATCGTCAAGTTTTAAGATTTATCCTCAATCGTGCGTTCGTGGCAATTGGCTTTAGGGTGGAGAGCCGCAAACGCAGAGCCAAATATAGCCATTTTTTTTCAAATGACCTAATCCCCGTTCTAAAAAAGCAGACAAGGCCACCGAGCGACCCTCTTTCCCGAGTCGCCTTGGCAGCCTTGCAGAGCGAGTGTATGCGCGGAGGCGTTATGCCTCACCGATCTTGAACCCCTGCTGCGGGAGCACCTCCTGAAGATTGATCTTGCCATAGGTGCTCTCGTAACGTGTAAGGTTATCTTGCAGGGATCTAAGCAGGCGCTTTGCATGCTCGGGTGTAAGGATGATGCGGCTGCACACCTTGGCCTTCGGCATGCCCGGGAGCATGGCGGCGAAGTCGATCACAAACTCCGTGGGGGAGTGCGAGATGATGGCTAAGTTCGAGTAGTTGCCTCGAACAACCTCGGGGCTGATCTCGATGTCGATGCCGGCCTTCTTGATATCTTCCATGGTTACCTATTTAATTATAAAGGAGTCGTCGACAGGTCGATCCGGTCGGTGAACTCGCTGTTTTTGGTAGCACAAAGGTAGCACCAAAGCGGGGGTGTCGACTCCCGCTGAAGCGAAAAGTTGTTTCCATTTTATCAACAATTTCCATCTCATGTCCCGGCCGCTCTCCAAAAGAGCCGGTGGGTGGTTCAAAAAGGGATGTTGTGCGCCAAAGCGGGGAGGTTTTGGAGGGATGGCCCCAATTTTTGTGCTTTTTTTCGGAGAAAAAGTTGCATGTGAAATATTTTTTGTATATTTATGGTTGCAAAAAAGCAATTAACCTAAAAAACGATAACTGATATGAAAAACTACTCTGCCAAAGAGATCAAGAACATCGTTCTGATCGGCGCTCCGGGGACCGGTAAAACCACCCTTGCCGAGGCGATGGCCTACGAAGGTAAGGTCATCGATCGTCGCGGCTCCATCGAAAACAACAACACCCTGTCGGATAACACCGATATCGAGCACGAATACAAGCGTTCGATCTACTCCACGATCCTCTTTACGGAGTTCATGGATCGTAAACTCAACATCATTGACTGCCCGGGTTCGGACGACTTCTGCGGCAGCCTCTTCTCCGCCTTTAAGGTGGGGGACGTGGGTGTGATGGTCTTCAATGCCCAGAACGGTTGGGAGGTAGGTGCCGAGATTCAGGCCCGCTATGCCCGCGCCCTGAATAAGCCCATTATCGCCTTCATCAACCAGCTCGATGCCGACAAGGCCTCCTTCGAAAATACCTTTGAGATGCTGAAGGCCAATTCGCGCGTAAAGCCCGTGATCGTGCAGTACCCTGTGAACCAGGGTGCCGGTTTCGATGCCTTTATCGACGTGCTGCTGATGAAGATGTACCGCTTCAAGGACGAGAACGGTACGCGTGAGGAGTTGGAGATCCCGGCCGAGGAGATGGAGCGTGCCACTGAGCTCAACCGTGAGTTGGTAGAGGCCGCTGCCGAGCACGACGAGGCCCTCATGGAGCTCTACTTCGATAAGGGTACGCTGCATCAGGACGAGATCCGTTCGGGTCTGAAGATCGGTGTGTCGAACCGTGAGGTGATCCCCGTATTCTGCGGATCGGCCAAGCGCGACATTGGTACGAAGCGTCTGATGGAGTTCATCATCAACGTGGCCCCCGGCCCGCTGAAGGC
>CAZRJU010000031.1:0-15397 GCA_964600455.1 uncultured Alistipes sp.
AAACTTTAATTATTTTTGTATCAAATCCTGTAACACTTTTTTAGGACGATACATAGGTCAACAAAAAACTCGGAGAAGAAAATCCGCTCCGAGTTTTTCTAATGGCGATTACCGCTGATCCTACTTTTGGTAGGACATTGCAAACAAATCTTTTTCCTCAAAAACCTCCTGAGATCTTGCTGCTGTCAAATTAAACAACTTTTCGGTCTGCTCCGCCACCACGGGAGAATCCCGATTATATATATCTTGCGTACCGTCCGAGTACAATCTCTTCAGGGTGTTGACAACACCATCAGCAATCTCTTTTCTTTCGGAGTATTCTCGCGGTTTATCCCAGGTGAAAAAGAATCGAGAGGAGGAGGATTTAATCGCAGTCGAAATATTTTCATAGAAGGATCCTCCGGGAAGGAAGCCACTTTTGTCGTAAGCAAGCCCCTTCACAAAAGAGAGATCTATCGTAACATCCGAAGTATCAACCTCGGTATGAAAGACCTCCTTGATTGCGCCCGATAATGCCTTGCGAATCACTTCGCTCACATATTTCGTCATATTCTCCCCCATCATGCGAGAGAACTCCGCATGGTCAGGCCCAAGGCTCTTAAAAAATTCCAAAAACTTATCTCGAATCTCTTCGCCGGTATAATTTCTATTACTACTCTTTATACCGTCAGCGACACTGTCTACAAGTTCAAGCACAGCACCACTTGTTGCCTTGCGATCCGCATTGATATAAGTGTCGACATAGTCCACCTTGCGCAACTTATCAACCAACTTACCCCATGCCTCATGACGCTTCTCCATATATTGAGCAACGCCATGCGAAACAACAAATTCCGGACGAGGATCACACTCGCAATGGACTTTGTAGAAGATATCTTCCACCAACTTCCTGACAAACGGCATATTGCTGGCTCCTCCGGTCAGGAAGATCTTATCCGGGAAAACCCCTTTTTTGTTCAACTTCGTTTTTGCTGCTACCAATACGGTTCTCAAATTCTCCTTATAGTGCTCAATAAGCTGATCGAACTCCTCCTTGCTCTTTCTCAAATAAAGGGCTGTGGGTGTATGAAATTGATTAGAGAGAGCATCTAAGCCCGGCCCAAGATCATCGAAGGTCGGATTTAATTGAAATCTTTTCTCTTTCCCCTTGTAATAGTCCTCCTTTTGTTTGCGAGAATACAAAGAGAGGGTCGCATCGAGTTTTCCCTCATAATTGGCAACTCGGAAATGTTCTCGGATGGCCTTCTCTCTCTCTTCCCACCCCTCAACTCGATAGATTTCATTCCGGATCAACTCATCCACTCGATGAGCGCCAACCCCTTTATCCTTGGTCTCGCCCCAACAGCAATCTGCCAAGCATTTTTTGCCGGTATAGGTTGTAAAGTCGATTGTACTTGAACCCAAGTCAATCACAAAAACAGACTCTCCCGTCTCAGAGTAGGAGTCGTAGCGAGAGAAAAAGGCCGCATCCGACTCTTTAATGCACATATCAACGGGAAGCCCACACTCCTCTTTGAGGAAGTTGATATAGTCGGTTATAGCATCTTTGTCTTCCCTGACCCACTGCGAAGGACAGGCAATGCCCAAATAAAAGTTGCCTTCTTGCTTCTCCCAATCATATTTCAATTTGTCATCGACATCCAAGATTCTCTCAAAAATGAGTTTGGCAAATATCTTCATTGCCTCTAAATCCTCTCTCTTTTTTTCGTCTTCAGGATCGTTTTTTAGGACAGAAATCCGCTCTTTGAATCCTTCGCGAAGAGACTCATTCTTAAAGTCGTCTGGATCAGTTACCAATTTCCATTCGCCTTTATCTTTACAAATAGCCGAATAGATCGTCTCGTGTCCCTTCCCAGCCAATTGAACCATTGAAACGTGTTCCGAGCCATATCCCGGGATGCGGGAAACGGTTGTCTCGCCATGACCAAAGTCAATGCCTACAAAATACTTCTTTTCCATACTTTTCTCCATTAAATGTTTAAGATTATTTCCTATTGATCTGTAGTAATCAAAGAGCTATCCTTCTTGCACTGCCTGCTCCTTAGGCAGATAAATTTTCCCTTTCAAGACAACTTCTCCATGCGCGTCGACTATGGCTCGATAGACCAATTCCGGCTCCTTTACCGCCATAGTCTTCTCCCAATCATACTTAAACGGCTCCTCCTCTTTGAAGTCCTCGAAATAGTAGCCGGCATCCTCCATGGCGTCGTAGATATTCTCACGAATAAACGCCAAGAAGATCTCCGGAGAATACTTTTCGCGTTTTGTCTCCATACGCTGAATAAACTTCAGCAACTCCGGATAGGCGTTCTCAAGTTTCACGCACTCCTTCAAGCGCTCTTCAAGTTGCCGGTTTGCGCTTCTCACATCCTCTATTTCCCGCTGTTTTTTTTCTATTTCTCTTTCAACTTCATCGAGTTTTTCTTTTACAATTTTTTCAACAGTGTGCGAACGCGACTCCGGAAGCTGCTCTTCACCGGGGGGCTCCTGCATAGGCCCCTTTAGGATCAATTTCAATGCACCTAAAAACTCTCTGCGATAGAGCAAGCCTCCGATTACAAGGAGAAGAATCAGCAGCATCAACAGCGCAAACAAGATCTTGATCCAGGTCTCATTACAGAAAGAGGGAATCAGTACCACCAACCACAGAAGGGTGCATATCAAAATTGGCTTCCCCTCCCCCGAGATTCGTTTCTTAAGATCGTCCCACCGGGACTCCTTGTTTTGTGAAATTTTGTTTCTTTTCATATCTTTATAGGGTTAAAGTTTCAATTCAATCCGTTTCTTGGTGGCATCCTGCATGGTTGCGACCAAAACATCCTCTTCAAGTTCCACGGCCATCAGCCTATCGCTGTAAGCAATATGCCGGCGGAGTTGGGCTTCCATCTCGGAATTCACGTTACAAAGAAGACACCCTCGCTCTACATAGAGGTATCCTTCATCCCCAACCGTTGCAAAGGAATAGACCCCCTTTAGGGTCATCTCTGTATTGTATTTCAAATTTCGGACACAGAGCCCCACCCCTTCAGGTGCTACTTTCAATCGAAGGTTGTAATGCGTATTTCGCATACGGAATGGGAGTAATTGATAGAGAGAGTCCCCATAAAATAGCCCGCAAGCTACCCCTCCGGAGGGAATTTCCACGTCATCCACCACAGCCGGAAGAGCCTCCTTTTCCACCCGGATAATACGGTATTCAAGCAAGGCCCCATTGGGCAGATTTCGCTCCGCGTCCAAACGCAGACCTCCGGTAATGGTTACTACCCCCGTGAGCGGATCTACTCTGATTCCGCGGGGTGTAGCGCTCTCCTCGGTAAGCTCCTTTTCAACCAGTTCAAAGAGGGCTATTTTTCGCAAATCTTCCCCACTCGGCGTTTCAAAGAGTTTCTTCAACGTCTCCATCTTATTAAACTGCAACTCCAAGAGAGCTCCTTCGGATCGAAACGCCCCATCCGCAAGAATCCACTTCTCGGGATGGGCAATAACATCATAGAGTGATTCACATCGCTCATCCGGATAAGGGATATTGCAAGGCGACAGATCCCGAATGAAGGTATTAACCGAACGAAGTATCTTTTCGCAATCAAAATGCCTCTGAAGGCAAGGGATTGATGTGATTAGATAGTTATTGATTTTCATATTTCTTCTCCTTTCCAAAAAAATTGACAGCCCCGACAATAGAGGCATGAAGAGCACGATCATAAGGAGTTGAGTACTTCTCCTGATAATGCATCTCTCCCTGCGAGGTATCATAATCATCAAACGAGACAACTATTCCCGTAGAAGCCGGCCGGAAACGATTTTTGACCAAGGTCAAAAAACACGTTGCAATATCCCGCAAATTAGTCTCGCCATAGGGCATAAAGTCCCGCAATAAGAGTTTTGCCTCATTAAATACGGCCGTACGTTTTAAAAGGCGTGCACTCTGCCCATAAGCGTTCAGCAGGTTAAACTTAACGAGCTTGATCAGCATCGAAATATCGGCTCCGGTAAATAGTTTACATTGCGGCATCTTGCCATCCTTCCAATGATTTCCATCCATCTCCACAGCCGGAACCAGATCATTCAAGAAGGACTTCCAAGTTAGAGGATCCTCCAATTCCGGAGAGAATAGGCAATCCTCATCTTCATCCTCTGCGCTCTTTTGATGACGCACATTTTCAGCCTTGACCAAGGAGGCAAATATCGAAGCACATTCATCAAGCATGGGCATAAAACTAAAGAACTTATCGTCAAAGCGCTCCGAACGGAAAAGTTCCGGGGGCAACTTTGAAATATCATTGGAGGTCGCAAAAACAAAGCACGGCGCACTCTTCTCCTGCATCCAAGTCAGGAACTTTCCAAACATACGCCGCATTACGCCACCATCACTCTGGCCGGAATTGGATCCAGAGAAGGCCTTCTCGATCTCATCAATCCAGAGAACACAAGGGGCCATTGCTTCAACCATTCGCAATGCCTGCTCCATGTGCTGTTCAGATGCACCAACCAGTCCCTCCTGTAATTCACCCATATCCAATGCAATCAACGGAAGATCCAACATCTGCGCGGCTCGTTTCGCCATCATCGATTTTCCGGTTCCCGGAATACCTGTAATCAAGACCCCCTTCGGAATATCATAGCCGGCACGTATTGCAGCTTTTGTATCTTTGTAAATATCCCGTCGGACATCCAACCACCTCGTAATCTCCCCCAAACTCCCGTGAAGATTCTCTCTTTTCGTCGACAGCGAGTTCTCTATTTTGAGATCGATCCATTTCAGACCACGGAAGCCCTCCAGCATCTGGCGCTTCATCTTTCGCACGGTATGGAATATCGCCCCCCAATCCGCCTCGTCGCCATCGAAATAGCCGGCAATTACACAGCGGAGAATCGTTTGTTCAAGCTGACGCTCACTAAATCCTCGCAGACTTACGACAAGCTGCCCAATCCGTTCCTGCTCTCGGACCACAATCTGTCGGTTCTCCAGCCCCGAGAGAATTGCATGTTGAATCTCTTTATCTGTCAGTGGATCAACATATATAACCTCGATATATTTATTTATCCAAGAGTGTTTCGGGAGTGCGGGGGAGGCAATTATCACCAATGATTTTTGCACCTTCTCCAAATGATCGGCCGGCATTGGTTGTACGATTTTCTCTGTGTTCAGGTGAAGATACACGGAAATAAATTCTTCCAAATCCTTTGTCAAGATGAGATACTCCTTCTCATTTGCAGCCTCCTGATCAATCCATTTGTATGAGATTGTTGAGCGGTGAGCTTTATCCTTTATGGTATTGCTGAAGCGTTCCAGATTGACCGGACAGCCCACTGCACGTTCATCCCGAAAAGAGCCATAGTGCTCGCATACAAAGGCCTCCACGATCTGCGATGCAACCTCTCTGTCTTCAGCAACCAGCCAGACCGCCGGGGTTTTCGAGAGGTATGCCAATTTTATTGCCTCTACCCCTTTCAACAATTGCTCCCTCATAACTCTATGTCGGAATTTGTAATTTCTTGTTCAGATGCTTGCTCGGTCGAAACCGTTGCAGATCCTACTCGAGAGAGATCGGCATGAACACCTCTCAGCGCCAAATAACGGATAGCCGACACGGGATCCCGTTCTAACCAGTCAAGCATTAAAAATGCCCTTATCGGCTTCATACCTTCCCGATCAATCAGCTCCCCAAAGCTCACACCTGCCACTTCAAGATCGCACTTACCGGTCTGCAAATAATCACCCAAAGCCTCTTTAATCGAGGGGGACAATTTGGTTATACGAGCAATCGTCCGTATGGATTGCAGCCAATTAAGCCCCTCTTCAGAGATAAGATACTTCAAAAGTTCTATATACCCAATCTTCATAAGATTACTTTTTTTTCAAAGACAATATTCTCACTCACAACACTATTTGCAAAACCTGATGCATCCATCTCAACCGGTTGCATCACATAGGCTTCATCACTCTCCTCCGGGGTGATATAGTTAGAAAAGTTAAGCCGCCATAAATCTACGAGATCTTGACTATAACCAAAATCTACCCCATTAACAGCTGCATGTTGTCGAGCATGTTTACACTCATGCAGAATCGTATTCACAAAGATTGTCAATAGCTTATCGCTATCCGAATTTAAGTAGGCAATATTCAAGCCTATTGTTCGCTGCTCATGATTATAGTAGCCACAAAGTCGCTCGGACTCCAGCCAAACCAACTCCCGATAGTCTACCCCCATGGCAGCGGCAATCATGGGTAAAAGATCGTGCTCCACAAAATCGGCACGAGAGGCTGCACTCATCCGTTTCAGTCTCTCCACAACTCCTTCCGGGCAATGCTCGTCCAAAAGGCTTTTCAATTTCTCGGACAAACGAAGATCCACCTCCTCCGGGAGGTATTCGGTAGAGAGCGGAACTCTCTCAGAGGGAATCCTCTCCACCCAAGCGTCTATTGCCTGCAACAAATTGCAGGCTATTTCAGCCAACCACTCTCCAACTCGAGTGATTGCTCTACCGATTGTTGTAAAAATACTCATCACATACATTTTACCTAAAAGGGTCTGCCCGACAAAAAGTTATCGGGCAGACCTTTTACCCTATTTGCTCACCAAGACGGGCTGAACGGCAGCCCCACTATTGCCACTTTGGCCTTGTCCGCCAAAGAGAGAGCGAAGCCAGTCTACAAAGCGAGTAGCAGCTTCTGATATTGCAGGGAAGATGTCGTCCTTCAATTTTGAGATAACGCAATCGTAGGCATCACCACCCCACTGCAGAATCTTATTACCCACCTTAACGGCTACATCCGAGAAACCCCAACCGATCAAGAAAGTCATAGCCGACGCGATAAAGACAGCAACCGACGAAGTTCCTAAGACCATAATCGCCGCCTCGAAGAAGGTCGCTACAGTAAGAATCAACCCTATAAGTGCCACATAACCCAACAGGCATACCAAAGCTACTGCTCCCAGAATCTTCAACGCCTTTACAGCCCACTCCACAGGTTTTCTACCGGAAGCCACCTGATCCATCACGCGCGTCTCCTCAACACCCGCTGCGACACTCACTGCCAATGATTCGGGAATGAGACCCTCCGGGAGGGAGCTCAAAGAGCCCTTCTGGTACTCAATCCAAGTGGCAAGAGCCATCTCGCACTTATAGCGCAAATCATCATACTGTGCAGAGGCGAAATCGACTACCTGCATCTCCTTTCCTCGAGCCGCTTCCATCATCTTCTGAACCTGATCTGCACCGGTCAGCATCAACGACGAAGCACCCAACAATTCGGCAAGCATCTCCTCCAAGCAGGCGCAAGTTTCATTGCTCACCTCTTTATTCTCTGCTGCAAGACGCTCTACCAGTCGCTCTAACTCCTCTTTCAGATCGGAAGAGTCAGCAAGGTGGCCGACATTGAGTGTTTGAGTAACCGCGATGGCATTCAGTAAGAACTTGTAACGCTCCTCGAGAGTCATCTCGGCAGTCAACGAAGCTACCTGCTCAGCCGGATTCCACCCCTCCTCCATCGCCTGATTGAATTTCGAGGTTAAATCATCAACACCACTCATCAAGCGGGTGATTATCTGCTCGGCCTCCTCGTTCGAAACCGCTGCATTTTTCGCGTAATAAGCGACCAAATTGCCCTTCAGGGTCTCCGACTCCGTAAAGTTGCTGTGAATCTCATTAAAACGATTCGTTACCGTTGCCAGTTCTGTGGCATTCAAATTAATTTTTTCCATAATGTGGTTGTTTTTGTTGTTCATCTCTATAGAGTGAGCATGCAAAAAATTATAACACATTTTGGACACTTTTTTTTCATTTAATTTTGCATTCCCCAACGGATCCGACAGATGGTCTCCATGCTGCTGACTGCCGGCCACCTGATTCCCGACCGCTTCAAAAAGCAGTTTTACATCCTGCTCCGACAAGTTTCGTTGTGAAACTCTCCCCCGGTTGTCATTTCTTGATCCCATTATTCATCAATTTGTTGTATTTAGCCGTCAAGTGCTGAATGGCTCGTTTTTTCAATACCGCCATCGCATCCTGCTTTCGTTTAGGCGACCACTGCAACATAACATCACGGCCTCCTTCCGGATCAATATAGAGGTTCAAACTCTCCCAGGCCTCACTCCAATGCACTTTATCCAGAAGCAGGAGTATCAGCACCTCTTGATCCTTCTCCGAGAGGGAGCTCCAAGCCCGAGAGAGGAGCTCTCGGACTCTTTGCAACTCCTCATCCGACAACGAGTGGTCATCATCCACTCCTAACAGAGAGGCGGAGTGCTTAATTTCTATCAAATCACAAAACTGTTTTTTTTGATTTTCCTCTTTTTTTTGCTCCTTTCTGAACCATTGAGCGCCATTGCGTTTCAGCCAGGAGTGGAGTTTCTCCCCGTTGATTCCCTTGTAACTCTCCAACTGATACCATTGAGGAGAGGAGTCACGAAAAGGGCCGGCCACAAACTCATAATAGCGCCCCATAATCGCTCGTTCTGCATCCGGGTTTGCATTTCGATAGAGCGCACTTACAACAATCCAACGAAGAATTGGTTCGCTGTACTCCCCAAAAAAGAAGTGTTGGTGAATCGGCTCACCATGCGAAACATGGTGAGCAAATTTCAAATTCACCTCAACGCTTTTCGGCAATAAATCCCAAAATTTTCGGTATTGGGCCAGCAGTTCCCGATCCATCCCCTTCCGGTACTTGTTGTAAATGTTACTTGATGGTTCCGTCGTTCATGAGCCGATTATCAATGTCCTCAATGATGTATTTCATCTTCCTGGTCTCCATCTTTTGTCGCATCACGGAGAGTTCCAAGAACTTACCACTAAAGAAGGATAGACAACCCAACAAGAGGGCAGAGGCGATCTTATCGAAGAGCAGATCGGTAGTATAATGTCTCGGCAGTTCAATAAATCCGATACACAGATCAGTTATAACCGCTGCTGTTACCAAAACAATCAGCAACGCAGAAGATCCCTTATTCTCTACCTTCGTCTCTGCCTTATTTCTCCCCTTATTCTTAGAACAATCATCATGTTCTCTCTCCGAATACTCTCCCCGCATAAAGATCATCACCTCAATCGAAAGCATTAGCAAAAGAACCAGTATGGAATTATACAAACAGGCGAGTGTAACCTTATTGGTAAATCTATACACTAAGTAGATGAGTCCCCAGGCTAAGACGGCGAATATACCATACCCAACCCTATTAAAAAATTTTTCATTGAAAATCGGCCTTCTCTCCAGGTTTCTTCTCAACCATTTTTTAAGAACAACAATCAGTAACCAAACCAACCAAAGTCCGGCCGCACAAGGAAGACCAAGCACAAAAATTAGGTAAAATTTTGTATCCCCATCACTCCCTTTTTCCAATTCTTCCACAGCTCTGCGATAAAGTTCCTGTTTAAATACCTCTATACTGTAGCTCTGGTCTTTCGATTTATCTTCTTTTACTTTATCCAACTTAACCAATTTCCAGCGATAGGCTTCATTTATTGAAGATACAGAATCAGGAGTGTCGTTTTCTTTACAAAATAGATCAAGTCCTTGTTCTATATAAATACTCACCGGAGGTGATACATCTACCGGGAAAGGGCCATATTCGTGTTGTACAATTTTCTCTTCAATCATCATCGCACACTGAAAATAGAGTAGAATGGCTGTGATCACAAAAACGGATAGTGCCCCAGTAGTGTAACTATGATTCCTCTTCTCCTCACGCTTTTCATGTACGTTCAATTCTCTTCGTAAAGCATTACGCAATCCATACCGTATTGGCCCTTTGATTTGGTATGAGGTTATCGTCTCCTCGATGATCTTCACATCCTCCAAGCCAAGGGTCTCTTTTTTCTCAACATTCCGATACCAATCCCATTCCCATCCCCATAGACCATCTATCGAACATTTTGACAAGGTATCCCAAATTCCGTCGGAATTTCGCACTCGCATTGCTTTTGCTACCGACAAAAAACACATGCGCTCAGCCTCATCCACACGGCCGTCAGCCTTCACCACCAACATCATATCCCGCAGTTCTTCATGCAAGAATTTAGAAGTGAGTGTAGAGGCGTTCACAAAGAGGCCAAGATACTCCGATCCCTCCTCTTGGACTAATCGGCTGACCAACTCCTCAATATAGAGGCCGGCCCGAGCATAACGCTGCGCCACCTCTCGTATCCATTCCTGCCCCCTCTTCTGATTCTCAAATTGCCTCCAAATCCGACTATCTTCCTTACGCACAACACGTTTGTAGCCTTTCCTCGGCAGGGATATATCGATTTCATCCGCGGTAGAAACAATCTCCAACTCATCCAACAGATTCAATTTTCCCTCCACGATGCAACTACGTGTCATTTCCTCAAAATCCCTTTTCCCAATATTGTCAATATTCCTTTTCTCAATATTGCGACCAAAAACATCGTGCAGAAAGATCTCCTCCACAATCAAGCGCTCTTTCTCGTGAATAGTATTATCCGAAGCCATTGCAAAGGCCAGCAATCGCATCAGTTTTTTCTCTTCACGAAAAATCTTTTCCTCGCTATCATTTTTCGTTTTTGTTCGCAAATTGCCAAAAATCAAAGATCTCAAAGATTTCATACAACAATATTTAGAGGTTCCACAAAAGGGGGTCGAAAGTTTATTTCCATTTACGCGACTGGATTTCCAACGCCTGAAATCCGAATCGGTTCTATAAAAGAACTCGTCATAGGGGTATTAATGGAAACAGCATAGGGATTAATCCCCCTTGTTTTAAATTTATCGTTTCAAAAGGAGGGTGGATAAAGAGAATTTATTTTGTGAAAAAACGGGGCTTTTTATTGTATTTTCCCGTTTTTTTGCTACTTTTGCAATTGGTGACGAGTTCTTTTATAGAACCATTAGCCCCTCTCCAAGATTGCCAAAACTTTCTTATTTGCCTGGTCTATTACAGCATTCTCCAACGATTTCAGATAGATCTGCGTGGTTAACTCAGATGAGTGTCCCATCCCAGCACTGATTACGGATAAGGGGATATTACAATCTCGGGCAACCGTAGCCCAGGTATGCCGTGCTGTGTAAGAAGTCAGTTTGGGTTCAAGAGAGAGCATCTTGGATAGGCGGCCAAGAAGTTTGTTATAGGTATTCAATGCCACACAATAGGTTTGATAAGCCTCTTGCGGATCGAGCGACCGCAGTATTGGGAAAAGGTAAGGCGTGGAGGGGGAAGCATAACGCTCTATGATCCGTCGAATAACCGGCTCTGCTTTCACACACAACAACTGTCCCGTTTTATGCCGAGTATAGACAATCTCCCCATTGTGATAGTTCTCCTTTTTCAAATAGGCAATATCCACAAAGGCCATTCCTCGGGTTGCATAACTGAATACAAAGAGATCTCGCGCAAAGCAGAGTTGAGAGCAAACAGGTAAATCAAGGCGATACAATCGTGCGATCACAGAGGCGCAAACTGCTCTTTTTCGAGTGCGATCAACCCCGGTATAGACACCTATAAACGGATTGGATCGAACAATTAACTTTTCCCGAACAGCTTTATTATAAACTGCCCGCAAAATACGCATGTAAAAGGAGATCGAGTTGCGATTCAATCCACGTTGAAGGAGAAAAGCGTTGTAAGAGGCCACAAAATCCTCGTTCATCATCTGAAGAGAGAGAGGTTCTCCCCCCAAAAAAGCGGAAAGACTACGCAGGACTTTACTGTAATTTTCGGCCGTCGCCAATCGATTTTCTGCGTGCAACAAAGCTATTTGAAGCCCCATATAATCAACGACAAAGAGGCGATCCACCCGCCATCTGTAGGCATTGACCACCTCTTCCAAAGAGCAACTCCGTCCACCCCTTTCTTTTTCATCAATTATTCTTCGCAGGAGTTCCATTTCCAACTCAATACAAGATAACACCTTTCGCGTGGAGGGGGTTTGGGGAAGTATTCGGGAAAGGCGAAAATCCCACTCCGAACGCTGAATATTAAAGCGCGTCCGGATTTGAGATCTGCTTCCTTTCCGGGTTAGGAGATAGAGAATTGCGCCCTGGTTTCCGTCAGCGAAGGAGGGTTGAAATTTAAGTTTTACCGTTATCATTTTTTATCGATTAAAAGATTCACAAAAAAAAGCCCCCTACCAGAGTTATCTGATAAGGGGCACCCTATAAAATCGGTTTATTAGGTAGGGGGCACTATAATACGCTTCAGTTAATACTGCTCCTTGAGGGAGGGGAAGTCGCCCTCTTTGACGTCGGTGACGTAGTGGGAGATGGCGTCGGTCATCACCGTATGCAGGTCCGCATAGCGGCGCAGGAAGCGAGGCGAGAAGTCCTTATTGATGCCGAGCATGTCGTGGGCAACGAGCACCTGGCCATCCGTACCGCAACCGGCACCGATACCGATTGTCGGCATTGTCACCTCCCGGCTTACGCGCGCAGCCAACGAGGCGGGGATCTTCTCCAAGACACAGGCGAAGCAGCCGGCCTCATCCAGGATATGGGCGTCGCGCACCAGTTTCTCGGCCTCGGCCTCCTCGCGGGCACGCACCGTATAGGTGCCGAACTTATGGATCGACTGCGGCGTAAGCCCCAAGTGGCCCATTACGGGAATCCCGCAGGCCAGGATACGCTGGATCGACTCTAAGATCTCCTCACCACCCTCCATCTTCACGGCATCGGCCTCGGTCTCCTTCATGATGCGGATGGCCGAGTCGAGCGCCACCTTCGAGTTACCCTGATAGGTGCCGAAGGGGAGGTCAACCACCACCAGAGCCCGGTTAACGGCCTTGACCACCGAGCGGGCGTGGTAGATCATCATATCGAGTGTGATGGGGAGGGTGGTCTCGTAACCGGCCATCACATTGGCGGCCGAGTCGCCCACCAAGATCACATCCACGCCAGCGGCATCGACGATCTTGGCCATCGAGTAGTCATAGGAGGTGAGCATCGCGATCTTCTCGCCACGCTGCTTCATTTCGGTCAGGCGGTAGGTCGTAACCGCCCTTACGGTAGATTCTACAGACATATTTTTGGGTATTTGTTTTCTCGGGGCAAAGTTAATGCTTTTTATAAAGGGTGCAAAAAAAGGGCCATAAAACTACCCCTCCGGCCACCGACACATTGATCGAGTGTTTGGTGCCCGCCTGGGGAATTTCGAGGGCTCCATCCGAAAGGTCGACTACCGCCTGATCCACGCCAAAGACTTCATTTCCAAAGACAAGGGCATACTTTACGCCCTCTTCGGGCCGAAATTCGTCGAGCATGACGGCCCCCTCAACCTGCTCGATCGAGAGGATGCGGTAGCCCTGCTCGCGCAACGCCATTACGCACTCCTCGCTCTTGGCATGATAGCTCCACTCGACCGTCAGCTCGGCCCCGAGGGCGGTTTTGTGAATGTCGCGGTTGGGAGGGGTGGCCGTGATGCCGCAGAGGCAGATACGCTCCACGGCAAAGGCATCACCCGTACGGAAGAAGGCCCCCACGTTTTGCAGGGAGCGCACATTGTCCAAGACCACCACCACGGGCATCTTCTCCATCACACGGAAATCCTCGGCCGAGGGACGTTGGAGCTCTTCGTTGGTTATTTTTCGCATCATATCTCGCTTTATTGGGAAGAATTGTGGGGCAAATGTAACCAAATCCCAAATATTTTCGCTACTTTTGAGCGATTTTTAATCACACTAACAACCTCTTTGATGAAAAAATTTACGCTGATCTTCCTCGCACTGGGCTTGGCATTGGGGGCCCGGGCACAGAACATCGTGGCGGGTGTGGAGTTCAAAACGCGCTTCGACAACCGCGAATATACCTCTTGCGACTTTGGTGAGTCGTCTACCCTCTTCGGCTTCGGCTTCTCGCCCGAGGCCGGCATCGAGTGGGCCGAGAAGAACCGACTGATGGTGGGCATGAACCTCACCCACGACTTTGGCGACGAGAACGGCATCTCGTCGGTGGAGTTGATGGTCTACTACCAGTTCAGCCACCCCAACTGGCAGGTCAATGCCGGCATCTTCCCCCGCTCAAAGATGATGGGCAGCTACTCGGAAGCCTTCTTCGACGACCGCACCACCTTCTACCACGACCCCTTGCAGGGTCTTTTGGCCGGTTGGCGATCCACCGAGAGCGACTCCTACGCCGAGTTCCTGATCGACTGGGAGGGGTTGCGCTCCAAAACCCAACGCGAGAAGTTCCGCATCCTGGCCGAGGGTCGTTGGGACAACAGCCGTTTCTATGCCGGCTCCTCGCTCCTGATGCTCCACTACGCCAAAACCTTGGAGGAGCAACCCGATGAAGGGGTGGTGGACAACCTGCTCATCAACCCCCATGTCGGCATGCGCCTGAAGGGCAACTGGCACTTTGAGGCACGGCTCGGCTACCTGCAGGCGCTGCAACGCGACCGCGTCACCGAGAGCGGTTGGATCACGCCCAAGGGGGGCGAGTTGCACCTCAGCCTGGCTCGTTGGGGCTTCGAGCTCAGCAACCGGCTCTATGTGGGCGAGAATCTGCTTCCGCTCTATGGTCGCTATGGCGAGGATCTCTACGAAGCCTCGACCTTCTACGGCACCACCGAAAAGATCTACAACCGCACGGCCCTGAGTTACGGCCGCACCTTCTTCAAGGATACCCTCTCGGTCGAGGCCGCCCTGGTAGCCCACTACGACGGCGTAGGGGTGGGGCTTCAGCAGGTATTGAAGATAGGTGTCAACTTTGAAAAAGTATTCTCCACGCGCAAATAAATTTAAGAAAGTAGACCGGAATAATGGTTGTTTTTCTTATCTTTGCGCCCAAAATAATTCCAACGAATCATCTATGTCAGAGATTAGCAATCCCACGCCGACCAAAGAGCGGTCGGTAAATTTCCTTGAGGAGATCATCCAGGAGTCTATCGCCAAGGGCGAAACGCGCGTTCAAACCCGTTTCCCGCCCGAGCCCAACGGCTATCTGCATATCGGCCACGCCAAGAGTATCTGCATCAACTTCGGTCTGGCCAAGAAGTATGGCGGCAAGTGCAACCTGCGTTTCGACGACACGAACCCCACCAAGGAGGATGTCGAGTATGTGGATTCGATCAAGCGCGATATTCAGTGGCTCGGCTTTGAGTGGGCCACCGAGCGCTATGCTTCGGACTACTTCGAGCAGCTCTACGATTGGGCTGTGGTGCTGATCAAGAAGGGATTGGCCTATGTAGATGACCAGACGCAGAAGGAGATTCGCCTCTCGCGCGGTACGGTATCGGAGCCGGGTAAGCCCTCGCCGTGGCGCGACCGCTCGGTGGAGGAGAACCTCGATCTCTTTGAGCGTATGTGCAAGGGTGAGTTTGCCGATGGCGAGAAGGTGTTGCGTGCCAAGATTGATATGGCCCACCCCAACATGCTCTTCCGCGACCCGATCATGTACCGCATCCTGCACACCGAGCACCACCGCACGGGAGATAAGTGGTGCATCTAC
>CAZRJU010000032.1:0-15322 GCA_964600455.1 uncultured Alistipes sp.
CCAACGGCCGCGTGGCCCGTATCGATATCAGCGACTTTGCCTTCCGGGGCCACCTTTCTCCCTCGATCGGGCAGCTCACTCAGCTTGTGGAGCTCTACTTGGGTACCCATAACGATGTGAACCGGTGGGAGTATGACCCCTCGTTGGCGCTTGATCAGAGCCTTACGGAGCGTAGCCGCAACCGCATGGCCAACCATGGCGCCTTCTTGCAGATGATTCATCCCTCCACACAGGTTACCGAACCGCTGGCTCGCGGCTTTGCCGAGAGGGGGATCTCGATCCCGGCTACGGCACTCTATGAGGAGGGACTTAGCGAGCAGGAGATCCTGGATCTCAAGAGTGGCCGACAGCGGGGCTCGATTCGTCCGATGGATACGCTCCACGGCACCCTCTGCAACGGCCTGAAGTCGCTGCCGGAGGAGATCGGCAATCTGACCAATCTGGAGTATCTCTATGTGGCCAACAGCGAGATCGAGTCGCTGCCTGATGCCCTGGAGAGGCTCTCGTCGCTTACGGATCTGGAGATCTACAACTGCCCGAAGATGACCTCCTTCCCGTTGGTTATCGCGCGGCTTCCGGAGCTCATTTCGCTCAATATCTCAAACAATGCCCAGTGGTCTGAAGAGGAGTTTCTGGCCGGTATGCGAGCCTTGGCTTCGGGCCCCTCGTGTGAGAAGATTCAGATCCTCTATGCCCGCCAAAACCGGCTGCCGCTCATTCCGCGAGAGTTTAAGCAGATGAAGAAGATCGGGCTGTTGGATCTGGCCTACAACCGTATCGCCTCGGTGGAGGAGCCTTTGGGAAGTGATATAGCCTTTGTACAGCTCTACCTCGACTACAACCTCTTGGAGAGCCTGCCCCAGAACTTCTGTGGTATGAACGATGCGGAGGCTTTCTCGGTAACCTTCAACCGCCTTAAAAAGGTGCCCAACATCTTCTCGGCCAAGAGCGACTATACGATCAAGTCGGTGGATTTCACCGGAAACGAGATCGACGGCTTTGAGGGGGCTGACGATGGCTCCTTCAGGGGGATTCGGGCCCAGACGCTCACCCTGGCCAATAACCCCCGCATGACACGCTATCCCAAGTGTCTGGCCGAGACCAATTCGCTGGTCTCCTACATCATCCTGCGTGCCTGTGGCATTGGCGAGATCCCGAGCGGATCGTTCGACTACGAGAACTCGGTCGATCTGATGTCGCTCGATCTCTCCTACAACAAACTCAGGAGCCTGCCGCGCGATATGCATGCCGGCAATCTGCCCTACCTTTATGGCGTGGATCTCTCGTTCAACTCCTTTAGCGAGTTCCCCTATGAGCCGCTGGATGCTTCGTCGCTCACGATCTTGGCCGTGCGCAGCCAGCGTGATGCCGAGGGAGGCCGCTGCCTGCAGGAGTGGCCCCAGGGAATCGGCATGCACACGGGGTTGCGGGCTCTCTACTTAGGATCGAACGATCTGCGTCGCGTAAATGATACGATCTCGCCCTATATCTACTACCTGGATATCAGCGACAACCCGAATATCATATTCGATGCCTCCGATATCTGCGACTACTGGCGGGCCGGCCTCTATTTCCTGATCTACGACAAGGATCAGAAGATTTTGAATTGTGATTATATGTTGGAGTAACCCGAAAATGCTTGCAACGATGAATTGGAGAATATATCTGTTAGTCGCCTTTGCCGCAACCCTTTTGACGGGTTGCTCGAAGGATGATGTTTCGGGGGGTGATTTTGCTTTGGAGCAGGAGCAACTCTTGGTAAGTGCCGTGGGGGGTACCGAGCGGGTGAACCTCCGCATTGCCGGGCGTTGGATCGCCTCGACCGACAACCCCTGGATCACGATCTCGCCGGCCAATGGCGTGGGGGCCACCTGCTGCGAATTTAAGATCGACTCAGCCCTTACGGCCCGGCCGCGCAGAGGTGTGGTGCGTATCCAAAACTTAGCCACGCTCGAGGAGCGCGAGTTGGTGATCGAACAGGAGGGTTTTCCTTATGGCATTACCCTCTCGAAGCCGGAGGTGGTGGTCGACAATTACGATCGCCCCGAGAACCGCTTTTTCGAGGTTACCGTAAAGTCGAATGTCGATTTTGAGGTGGAGATCCCCGAGGAGGTCGAGTGGCTGAGCCATGACGATTATACACTTAAACTTGATCGCGGAGAGCGACCGCGTGAGGTGAGATTGCGCTTTAAGTGGCGTATCAACACCATCCCCGAGGAGCGTTTGGCTGAGGTGAACTTCCTGCCCAAGCGTGATGTGGAGATGGGCCTGCATGATCAACTGCGCGTAAAGCAGGAGGGGGCCGATCCGATCATTCCCGATACCCGGGCCGGCGACTCGATCGCCGTATTGAACATCGCCCGCTCGCTCGGCACCTTCGCTTCGTGGGAGTCCTCTGATCCGATGGAGATGTGGGACAACGTAACCCTTTGGGACGAGAGCATGAAGGGGTGTACGCCCGAGAAGGTGGGGCGCGTGAAACGGGCCCAGTTCATGATGTTCAATACGAAGGAGACGCTCCCCTTCGAGGTGCGCTACCTGACGGCTGCCGATGAGCTCTACTTCTTCGGAAACACCAATACCTTCCTGTTGAATATCGAACTGGGTGACGAGATCACCGAACTCGAGCAGCTGCGTCGCCTGACCATCGGAAGCTATGGCTTGATCTCGCTCCCCGAGAGCTTTGCCAACCTGAAGAATCTGGAGTATCTGAATATCAGCTCGAACAATTTGCAGGAGATCCCCGAGGTTCTCACCCCCGAGAATCTGCCCAAGTTGCGTTCGCTGATCCTGAATGCCAACCAGCGTAGCGTGGTCTACGACCTGAGCAATACGACCAAACTCAATCTGGGTGGCTTTATCGATGAGAAACCCTTCCCCGAGCACCTGCTTCGTTGGAATGAGCTCGATACGCTGGTTCTCTCGGTGAACTACCTGAGCGGTGAGCTCCCTGCGATGGAGAACCACGAAACCTGGAGTGCTGAGGAGGTCAACGCTTGCGACAGCCTCCCCTCGATCCTGATCGGCCTGCCGAAGGTGTTGCCCACCACCAAGCAGCTCTCGATCAATCTGAACCGTCTCTCGGGCCGACTGCCCGATTGGCTTCTCTACCACCCTGCATTGGATTGGTGGAATCCCTACAGCCTGATCTTCCCGCAGGAGGGACGTGATGCCGAGGGGGTACAGGCCGGTTTCGACAACGAGCCTACGAACCTGAAGTACTACTACGAGCACTATGTCAATAAGTACCTGGCCAACCAAGAAGAGGAGCAGGAGGAGGAATCAGAGAACGAATAGTCCTATGAAGATGAAACAGATAATATACGGAATCTTTGCCTGGGCAGCCCTTCTGATGGTGGGCTGTGCCGAGGGGGAGTTGATCTCTCCGCACGCATCGGACGAAAAGCCCTTTTCGGAGCAGGAACTCCTGGTGAAGTTTACCCCCGAGGTGGCCGAGATGGTGGCCCGGATGGCAGCTACAACCCGAGGCAGCCTGACCCGCAGTGGAGCCCCTTCGGTGGATGAAGTGCTTGCCATTGTCGGCGCGTATGAGCTCGAACGCCTCTTTCCCGTTGATGAACGCACCGAGGAGCGTACGCGTCAAAGCGGTCTGCATCAGTGGTATATCGTGCGCTTCAATGCAGCCTGCGGGGCCGACGAGGTGGCTGCACGCTTCAAGGAGTTGGGCGAGGTGCAAACCATCGACTTCAATCGTACGATCAAGCGTGCCGACCAAAAAAAGGCCACTCCGCTCGGTTGGGAGCACTTGGAACGTATTGCCGCTTTAACCCAGACGACGACCCTCAATGATCCGTTGCTTGCAGCACAGTGGAACCTGATCAATCGGGGTGATCTCTTCACCTCGGGTGAGGTAGTGAAATCCGTGAAGGATGCCGATGTACAGGTGGCCGAGGCGTGGAACCGTTCGACGGGCGATGAGTCGGTCATCGTGGCCGTGCTTGACGAGGGTATCTTTGTCGAGCACCCCGATCTGATCAACAGCATGTGGGTCAACGAGGGGGAGATCAACCGCTCGCATCGGGATAACGACAACAACGGTTATGCCGGCGATTACTACGGCTATAACTTTGCTAAGGATCAGGGACTTATCACCTGGGACGACATCTACGATTCGGGCCATGGTTCCCACGTTGCCGGTGTGATAGCTGCACAGAATAACAACGGGATCGGGATTGCCTCCATTGCCGGAGGTAATGGCTCACTGCCCGGTGTGAAGGTGATGGCTTGCCAGATCTTCTCGGGCAATGTGG
This sequence comes from uncultured Alistipes sp., assembly GCA_964600455.1. Classification (GTDB taxonomy): domain Bacteria; phylum Bacteroidota; class Bacteroidia; order Bacteroidales; family Rikenellaceae; genus Alistipes. The sequence continues at coordinate 4,272 of CAZRJU010000032.1, forward strand.
GATCGAGCAGTATTGCCGTGTCGCGCGCCATCAAATATGCCGCCGACAATGGGGCTGTGGTGCTCCAGTGCAGCTGGGGCTATGTTTCGGGATGTGCCAACGAGTATGATTGGAATGAGCGCGGCTTTGCCTCGCAGGAGGAGTGGGAGGCCGGTGCTCCGCTCGAGAAGGATGCTTTGGACTACTTTACCCACAACGCTGGTTCGCCCAATGGAGCCATTGATGGCGGTGTGGCGGTCTTTGCCTCGGGCAATGAGGAGGCTCCGCAGGCGGGCTATCCGGGGGCTTCGGACGACTATGTCTCGGTGGCGGCCACAGCTGCCGACTTCACGCCGGCCATCTATACGAATTATGGCCCCGGTACCACGATCTCGGCCCCGGGTGGTGATCAGGATTACTACTACGACTATGTGGATGAGGAGCACAACTACGGTGAGATTGGCTGTATCCTCTCGACCCTGCCCTACCACGTGAGCGAGAGCGGTTACGGCTATATGGAGGGAACGTCGATGGCTACGCCCCACGTCTCGGCGGTGGTAGCCTTGGGTATCTCCTACGCTACGCAACTGCGTCGCCACCTAACCGAGCGGGAACTTCGTGAACTGCTCCACGCTACGGCCACTCCGATTGACCACTATATGACCGGCTCGAAACATTACTACCGCTATGTGGCCGATATCGGCCTGGTGCAGCCCATGCAGCGCAACCTCTCGCCCTACAAGGGAGAGATGGGGGCCGGCCAGGTTAATGCGGCAGCGTTGCTTGCTGCAATCGAGGGGGCGGGTGTCGAAATGCGTTTCCCGAACCTTTACATCGCTCCGGGTGAGCGTGTGGCCACTGCTCCGGCCCGTTACTTCGTAGGGGGCGAGGAGTTGCATTATAGCGTGCAGATTGCTGATCAGACGGTTGCTACCTGTGAGATAAGCGACGGAAAGGCACTCTTCACGGGGCTGAAGAGCGGGGTAACCACGGCTACGATCAAGGCGGATAACGGAGTGGAGCACCCCTTCACCATCACGGTACGCAAGGGGGCCAACGGCAATGGCTGGTTGTAACCCTTCGGTTGAGAAAGAGGATGCTTGGTCGGTCGATAATCGCAGGAGTGCTTGGGATTGCGGCTCTTTTTGGGGCAAGCGGGGCGGATGCGCAGATTCGGATCATTGAGCGCACACAGATCGACAGCCTTCGCCACCTCTCTACGGTAGGAGAGGGGGTGATGCACTTCATTGGCGGTACGACCCGTTCGATGGGGCGGATTGCCGAGGAGGAGGGCCTCTGGGTGCAGCGTGTGGAGTGGGAGAATCGGGGGGATCGCCCCTTGGTGATCACCCGCACCTCAAGCAGTTGCTCGTGCCTTGAGGGGGAGCCGGTTGAGCGACCGGTTAAGGCGGGAGAGCGGGGATGTATTACACTCCGTTACAATCCGCGTAACCATCCGGGGAGTGTGAGCCAGCGGTTGTTGATCTATACCAACCTCTCGGAGCGGGTACCTTCCGCCATCCTTACGGTGGTGGGTGAGGTGCGCCCGATGGCCGATCGCCGAGGCGACTACCCCTGCCTCCATGGCAGCCTGGCCCTGCGCCGGGACACACTAAGGATCACATCCCGGGACGAGGTGCGTGTGGCCTGTATGAATGTGGGGGAGAGCCCGCTGCATCTAAGGGAGGATTCCCTCCTCTCAAGCCGCGGCCTTAGGATGCATACCTCACCCGAGCAGCTTGAGCCGGGTCAGGAGGGGGATCTGGTGATTCGTTACCGCCCCGAGCCGCAGGGCGCAATCGCAGGCCCCTTGAGGCTCTATATAGCGGGGTTGAACCTGCCGCCACGCCGGCGTTGCGTGCTCCTAATTCGGGAGGAGGAATAAGCGCCCTTGGTGAAAAAGAAAAAATGAAGAGATAAGATGAAACGTCTACTGAAACAGCTGATGTTGCTGGCCGTTGTGTTGTCGGCAGCCTGCTCCGAGAAGGAGTATCAATCGCAGAGTGGCCAATTGGAGGTTACGCGAAATAACATTGCCGGTGAGTGGCAACTCAGCCTTTGGAACGGAGCCCCCTTAGCCGAGGGGAGCTACCTCTATATCGACTTCGAACGCTCGGATCGTACCTATACCCTCTGGCAGAATATCGACAGCGCTCCGGTAAGGGTGCTGACGGGACTCTACAATATTGATATTGATGAGGAGTTAGGAGCCATTATCCGGGGCAGTTACGACTACGGAAACGGCTTCTGGGCCCATCGCTATATTGTCAAGAGCCTTACGGCCAATGAGATGGTGTGGGTGGCCAAGGATGATCCCGAAGATGTGAGCTTTTATGTGCGCACGCAAATTCCCGAAGAGATAAGAGAAGAGGAGTAGAGATCGCTCTATACAACAGAGAAAGGGCTGTGGCGCAAACCACAGCCCTTTCTCTGTTGTGAGAGCGTTTGCTTAAAGCGCCTTAAAGAGGTTGACCATCTCGATAGCGGTATTCATCGCATCGAAGCCCTTGTTGCCACTCTTGGTGCCGGCACGCTCCACGGCCTGCTCGATCGAGTCGGTCGTGAGGATACCGAAGATCACGGGAACACCGCTCTTCAGTCCTACCTGGGCTACCCCCTTCGTGGCCTCGTTGGCCACCATGTCGAAGTGGGGCGTAGCACCGCGAATCACAGCTCCGAGGCAGACTACGGCGTCGTACTTGCCGCTCTCGGCCATCTTCTGGGCGGCCAACGGAATCTCAAAGGCCCCGGGAACACGCACCACATCCAGCTGGGCCGTGTTACCGCCGTGGCGTACATAGGCGTCCTCGGCGCCCTCCAGGAGCTTCGAGGTGATAAAGTCGTTGAAACGGGCCGTAACGATACCGATCTTCTGGCCCTCGGCTAAGAGTTTTCCTTCAATAAAATTCATATCACTGCTATTTTTTTTGTTAGTATATCTTCTTATCGGAACTACTTTTCAGGCTCCTGTACATGCAACAAATGGCCCATCTTCTTGCATTTGGTATACATATAAAAGGCATTCTTTTCGTTGCAGGTCATCTCGATCGGCTCACGGCCCACGATCTCCAGCCCATATCCGTCAAGGCCTTTGATCTTCATCGGGTTGTTGGTCATCAGGATCAGTTTGCGTAATCCCAGGTCGGCCAGGATCTCGGCTCCCGTGCCATACTCACGCAGGTCGGCATCGAAGCCCAAGGCGAGGTTGGCCTCCACGGTATCCATTCCCTGGTCTTGCAGGTTGTAGGCACGCAACTTGTTGATCAGACCGATGCCACGCCCCTCCTGACGCAGATAGAGCACCACACCGCGACCTTCGCGCTCGATACGGCGCAGCGCCTCCTGCAACTGTTCCCCACAGTCGCAACGCAGCGATCCGAAGGCATCGCCCGTCAAACACTCCGAGTGTACGCGGCAGAGTACCGGCTCTTCGCCCCGAACATCGCCCTTGACTAATGCGACGTGGTGCTCCCCCGTGATCTTGTTCACATAGCCATAGGCGCGGAAACGGCCATGCTTGGTCGGCATATCGGCCTCGGTGATGCGCTCCACCAACTTCTCGGTACGGCGGCGGTAGGCGATCAGGTCGGCTACGGTGGTGATGCAGAGTTTATGTTCGCGGGCAAAGGCTACCAACTCGGTGGTGCGCATCATGGTACCATCCTCGCGCATGATCTCGCAGCAGAGACCGCACTCCTTCAGGCCGGCAATACGCATCAGGTCAACTGTCGCCTCGGTATGGCCGGTGCGTACCAGTACGCCCCCCTCGCGGGCCTGCAAAGGGAACATGTGGCCCGGACGACGGAAGTCGCGCGGTTTGGCATCCTCCTCCACACACTTCATGGCGGTAATCGAGCGCTCAACGGCCGAAATACCCGTGGTGGTCGATACGTGGTCGATCGAGACGGTGAAGGCGGTGGAGTGGTTGTCGGTATTCTCTGTAACCATCTGCTTCAGGTCGAGTTTCTCGCACAAGGCGCGGCTCATCGGCATACAGATCAACCCCTTGGCGTGGCAAGCCATGAAGTTGACATTCTCGGTCGTCGCAAATTCGGCCGCGCAGACCAAATCACCCTCATTCTCTCGATCGGGGTCGTCGATCACCACAATATTCTCACCGCGACGCAACGCCTCGGCGGCCTCTTCAATCGTGTTAAAGGTAAATTTTTCCATGCTAACTGGGTTTCTATCTTATTCGTTTGTCTGTTTCGGGTTCGTTTGGGCGGGGCGATCAGAAGCCGTGCTCCTGCAGAAATTCGAGACTTAGGCCTCCGCCGGGGCCTCGCCCCATCAGCCGCTCCACATACTTGACCAACATATCGGCCTCGAGGTTGACCCGCTCACCGATCTTGAGTTCATGCAGGGTGGTAACCCCCTGGGTGTGGGGGATGAGCGAGACACTCAGCGAGGAGCTGTCCACGCGAGCTACCGTGAGGCTCACGCCGTTGATGGCGATCGAGCCCTTCTCCACCACGTAGCGAAGCAGCGAAGCGGGGGCCTCGATCCTGAGCCAGAGGGCCGTGTCATCTGCTCGGCGCTCGATAAGGCGGCCCGTCGTGTCGATGTGGCCCGCTACGAAGTGGCCTCCGAGCCGCGAGGTGGGCATCAGGGCCCGCTCCAGGTTGACCTTCCCGCCGGGGCGCAACTCCTGCAAGGCGGTGCGCTCCACCGTCTCGGGCATCACATCGGCCTCGAAGCACCCCTCCTCCATGCGGGTTACGGTCAGGCAGACGCCGTTGGTGGCAATGCTGTCGCCAATGCGGCTCCCCTCGAGGACCCGCTCGGCTTTTATCTTCAGGGTGAAACTGCGGGCTCCGCGCCGTAGGCTGATCACCTCACCAATCTCTTCAATGATTCCTGTAAACATCTTGTTAACGTTTTACTTTTCCGCGAATGAGCAGATCTTCGCCATAGCACTCGGTAGTTACCTCCTCGAGGCTTACGGCCTCCCCCATACGAGCAAAGCCTGTGCCCTGAATCGGGGTCTTGGCCTCGGCTCCGCCGATGAGTTTGGGCGCAATAAAGAAGGCTGCTTCGTCGATCAGCCCCGCACGCAGGAGCGAGTCGGCGATGGTACCTCCCCCTTCGACCAATACGCTGTCCAATCCGGCAGCTCCGATTTGTTGCATGAGATCTCCCATCGAGAGGTGTCCGTCGACCTCCTCGCAACACCAACACTCCGCACCGGCCTCTTTGAGGGTCTCGATTTTGGAGGCCTCGGCCCGCTTGGTGTGGGCAATAACGGTGCGCAATTCGTGTGCTGTACGGATCAGTTGGCTCTCTAAAGAGATCGAGGCAGAAGAGTCGGCCACGATTCTTACGGGCTGTCGGGGCTCCCCCTCCAGCCGACAATTCAGCATCGGATCGTCGGCCTCAACCGTGCCGCGTCCAACCAAGATGGCCATGTACTCGCGGCGCATCTCGTGCACGCGGTGGCGGGCCTCCTCGCCCGTTACCCAGCGCGAGTCGCCCGTATGGGTTGCAATCTTGCCATCCAGGGTCATGGCACTCTTTAGTACCACCCAGGGCCGCTTGGTAGTGATATACTTCAAAAAGACCCGATTCTGATGGCGCAGGGCCTCCTCCAACAGACCGCTCTCCACCTCGATTCCGGCCTCACGCAGCCGCTCCACCCCCTTGCCGGCCACGAGCGGATTGGGATCCAGGAGTCCGATCACCACGCGCTTGATGCCGGCAGCGATCACCGCATCGGTGCAGGGCGGGGTCTTGCCGTGGTGGCAACAGGGCTCGAGAGTAACATAGAGCGTGGCGCCGGTCGGGGGCTCCGAAGAGCGGGCCAACGCATTGCGCTCGGCATGGGGCCCTCCCCATCGCTCGTGCCATCCGGCACCAATGATGCGGCCGTTGCGGACAATGACAGCCCCCACCAAGGGGTTGGGTCCCACGGCCCCCTCGCCACGCTGCGCCAACTCCATGGCTCGCTGCATAAATCGAATATCGTCGTTCATAACTTGGTATAAAAAAGCCCCGAAAAGCATACACTTATCGGGGCCTGTTTTACGCTGTGTCTCCTTGTCGGGTACGAGGGTAAGAGCTGTGGCACGACCTCCACAGTCACCTTCCGGCACCCCTTTCACCCCCTCCCTGTAGCCCCCGAAAATCGGGCGGCGAGGAGGATCACCTCAGGGAAATCACAACACTCTTCTCACATCCGGACTTTGACCGTCGGCATCGGAATTTCACCGATTCGGCCTTCTCGGAAAGGGAAATTTAAGACAGCCTGAATAACTCGCATTTCTCTGCCAAACTGTCCTACCCCCCCCCTTGAAGGGTCGCGGGCTTTCACCGCCGGTGGGGAATTTCACCCCGCCCCGAAGAGTATCTCTTCTGTTTCTATGGGCAAAGATAGAGAAAAAATCCTCCAAGTGAAACCTTTTGCCTGGAAAAAACGATCCGCACAACAGAAAAAACCGTTGTGCGGATCAAAAAAACGAGTTGGCGGCGCTCATAAACACATTTTACCCTCAAACACCAGTCCGGCTAAAGACTCCGCAACTCGCCTCCCTTGCGGAAGAGTTCACTTAAATAGCTGTCCAAATAGAGCAGATCGGCCTCGCCGCAAATCACCTCTCGGGCAAATAGCTCCTCCTCCGAAATTTCGTTGTTCTTGAGATTGTCCAAATCCTCCATAGGCAGATTTTTTAGGTTTGTTTACCCTTAAAACGAGCCTTGGATGGGATTATTGCCCGGGCTTCGAGAAAAAACACACTTTTTCGCATGGGCATTTTCTGTTCGGCCTCGGGCATGGGGGCTTTAGGCCAAGGCCAGATTGCGCTTCTTGATCATGCGGCGCAGATTGATCAGGGCATAACGCATACGGCCTAGGGCGGTGTTGATGCTCACGTCGGTCTGCTCGGCGATCTCCTTGAAACTCAGATCGGAGTAGTAACGCAGCCGCACCACTTCGCGCTGCTCCTCGGGCAGCAATTCGATCAGGGCACGCAACTGCTCCTCGACCTGCCCCTGCTCGATGCGATCCTCGGCATTGGGCTCCGCGAGGCGCAACGATCCGAAGAGATCGTAGCCCGCTTCGGCTTCGTTGAGTTCACGATCCTGCTTTTGACGACGGAAGTGGTCGATCACCTGATTGTGGGCGATACGCAACACCCACGAGAGAAACTTGCCGCTATGCACATAGCGCCCCTCGTCAATGACGCGGACAGCCTTGATGAAAGTCTCCTGGAAGAGATCCTCGGCGAGCTCATGATCCTTGACCATCATGCGAATATAATCCTTCACACGACGGCTGTGGCGCTCGATGAGTTGAGAAATGGCACTCCGATTACCCGAAAGATAATGGTTAAGCAATACTTGGTCGCTTACTACCTGCACGTTCATACTCTTTTCCTTTTAAGTGGTTTTAAGAGCAGAAATTTCTTCGATAGGCAATTCGGTTTTTAAGGGTAAATAAATAGTTTTCTTGCTGCAAGGTACGCACTTTTTCTCAAACCACCAAATCTGCTCTTTGCTGCCTGCGGGGCGCCTGGTGGCGGAAAAAGAGGCAATTTTTGTGCCAAAACGTGCCTTAGAGGCTATGTGGGGCCGATTTCTCGGAGCAAGGGCCTGCCCCATCTCAAAAGGTGAATCGCCCAAACGAAGGGGTGAAACAACAGCTCTTTTTGAGCGATTGCGGGCCCTGTCGGGGCCGATTGCCGTCTCGGATTCGATTGATCCGAACGCGGGGAAAGAGTCGGGGTGTAAGAAAAATTTTATGGCAGAGGCGCGCTTTTTCGCGGCAAATTTGTATCTTTGCTCTTCTTGAGGGAATTATATGCCGTTCTGAGGGTCGGTATGGTAACTTCCCCATCGAAAGGTAAAACCCAAAAGCGAAGAGCCGTGGCCGAGACAAAAGAGAAAAAATATGTAGAGACCCCCTTGATGAAGCAGTATTACCAGATCAAGGCCGTACACCCCGATGCAATCCTCTTGTTCCGGGTCGGGGATTTCTACGAAACCTTTGGCGAGGATGCCATCAAAGCGAGCGGAATATTAGGTATTACGCTCACGCGCCGAGCCAATGGTGCCGCCTCGTTTGTCGAGTTGGCCGGCTTCCCCTACCATGCGGTGGATACCTATCTGCCCAAACTGGTGCGGGCCGGTGAGCGTGTGGCCATCTGTGAGCAGTTGGAGGATCCCAAAACGGTGAAGGGGTTGGTGAAGCGTGGAGTGGTGGAGCTGGTAACCCCGGGGGTTGCCGTCGGTGAAAACATCCTCACCGCGAAGGAGAACTCCTTTCTGGCGGCGATCTTCTTTGGAAAACAAAAGACCGGTGTTGCCTTTCTCGACATCTCGACCGGCGAGTATTATGTGGCCGAGGGGTCAGATCTCTATGTGGATAAGCTCCTCTCGAATCTCCAACCCAAGGAGGTGCTCTATCAGCGTAGCGAGGAGGATCGCTTTGTCCGCTCGTTCGGCTCGTGCTACTACACCTACCGCCTCGACGAGTGGGTCTTTTCGGAGGAGGTGAACCGTGAAAAACTCTGCAAACAGTTTGGTACGCAATCCCTCAAGGGCTTTGGTATCGACCACTTTACGAGCGGGGTGTCGGCTGCCGGAGCCATTCTCTACTACTTGGAGTTTACCGAGCACCGCCAGACGGCTCATATCGACCACATCGCCCGAATTGATCAGGAGGAGGCTGTCTGGGTTGATAAGTTTACGATCCGTAATCTTGAGCTCTTCTCGTCGAACGGTTCGGAGAGCCGCAACAGCTTTACCGACCGCATCGACCGTACGCTGACCCCGATGGGAGCCCGCCGTCTGAAGCGTTGGGTGGCAATGCCGGTGCGGGATATCGAAGAGATCAACCGCCGCCTCGATGTGGTGGAGTACCTTCACTTGGAGCGCGACTATGCCGATTCGTTGCGTGACGAGATCGCCCGCGTGGGGGATCTCGAACGCATCCTTTCGCGCATTGCCACGGGCCGCATCCTGCCGCGCGAGATGGTGCAGCTCAAGAGTGCCTTGGAGGCCATCGAGCAGCTGAAGGCCCTGATGGAGTCGAGCGATAATCGGGCCCTGCATGATCTGGCTGCCAAGATGGATCCGTTGCAGGCGGTGGCCGAACGCATCGGCCGCGAGCTCTATCCCGACCCGGCCAATCAACTCCAAAAGGGGGGCATTATCGCTCTGGGGGTGGATGCCGAGTTGGATGATCTGAGACGTATTGCCGGCCACGGCAAGGAGGTCTTGGAGCAGATCCTGCGCCGAGAGTCGGAGCGTACGGGTATTCCTTCGCTCAAGATCAGCTATAACAACGTATTCGGCTACTATATCGAGGTGCGCAATACCCACAAAGAGAAGGTGCCCGAGGATTGGATCCGCAAACAGACCCTCACGGCGGCCGAGCGCTATATCACCGAGGAGTTGAAGGAGTATGAGACGAAGATCCTGGGGGCCGAGGAGCGTATCCTGTTGATCGAACAACGCATCTACCAGCAGTTGATTACCGATTTGGGCGAGGTTATTCCTACGTTGCAGCGTGATGCCACGACCCTCTCGCGCCTCGACTGCTTGCAGGGCTTTGCCCGTCTGGCTGCCGAGCGCCGTTACTGCCGTCCCGAACTCAACGAGGGTAAACGGATCGAGATTCGGGAGGGCCGCCACCCCGTGATCGAGATGCTGATGCCTGTGGGCGAGGAGTATATCCCCAACGATGTGCTGCTCGACGATAAACAGCAGCAGATCATCATGATCACCGGTCCCAATATGTCGGGTAAGTCGGCCCTGCTGCGCCAGACGGCACTCATTGTCCTGATGGCCCAGATGGGAATGTTCGTACCGGCCAAGTCGGCCAAGATCGGTGTGGTGGACAAGATCTTTACCCGCGTGGGGGCTTCGGACAACATCTCGCAGGGAGAGTCTACCTTCATGGTCGAGATGCTGGAGTCGGCCTCCATCCTCAACAACATCTCCGACCGCAGTTTGGTGTTGCTCGACGAGATCGGCCGTGGTACGAGTACCTACGACGGCATCTCGATCGCCTGGGCCATGGTCGAGTATCTCCACAACCACCCCACGGCTCATGCCAAGACCCTCTTCGCAACACACTACTTCGAGCTCAACGAGATGGAGCAGATGTATCCGCGTGTGAAAAACTACCATGTGAGCGTCAAGGAGTTGGATAATACGGTGGTTTTCTTAAGAAAACTCTTGCGCGGCAGTTCGGAGCACTCCTTCGGTATTCATGTGGCCCAGTTGGCCGGTATGCCGCAATCGGTCGTTAAGCGGGCCGATGAGATCCTGAAGAACTTAGTATTGGTCTATGGCCAAAATGAGATTGTCCCCTCGAAGAGTCTGACCCAACGTCAAAAGCGTCGCCCCTCGGTGAAGGAGAGTGTCGAGCAGATCTCGCAGGCGCAGCAGATGCAACTCTCCATGTTCCGCCTCGACGATCCCGTTTTGGTGCAGATCCGCGACCAGATCAAGGGGATCGACATCAATGCCCTCACTCCGCTCGAAGCCTTGAATAAACTCAATGAGATTAAGAAGATCACCGGCCTTTAGAAGTTGCCAAACAAGGTGATTTCGGCGTTATACTCGCCCTCAAATACTCATTTACACTTAAGTAAACTCCGCATTTTCGGGCTTTGCAAGCCTTGAAATCCCGCCTGTTATGCAACTTCTAACAAGCAGGGACAAGGTGGTTTCTGTGTTAAGTTCCTTTTGGTTGCTACGCTCGGCAGAGTGTGCAAGCCCCCTCTGCCCTCGCTTAAACGCAACCTTATACTTGCTCCCTAAAGGCAATCTTTTCCTTGTTTTACATCGACACCTTAGCGCATCAAGAGCGACGAGTCGCCATAGCTCAGGAAGCGGAAGTCGTTTTGAAGGGCGTAGTCGTAGATGCGTCGCCAGTTCTCGCCGACATAGGCCGAGACGAGCAGTAGCAGGGTGGATTTGGGCTGATGGAAGTTGGTGATGATCTGCTCCACAATGCGGAAGCGGTAGCCCAAGGGGGTGATCATGATCTGCGTGGAGGCCTTCAGGCGCTCCACTCTCTGTTGCTCCATGTAGCCGATCAACTCGTCGAGGGCCTCCTTGCCACCAAATGC
>CAZRJU010000033.1:0-15162 GCA_964600455.1 uncultured Alistipes sp.
GTTGATGATGGTGGTAATGTTAAACTCGTGGGTGATCTCCTGAATCAGGTTGTCGATCACGATCGAGGTCTGGGGGTCGAGACCCGAGTTGGGCTCATCGCAGAAGAGGTAACGCGGATTGAGCACGATGGCACGGGCAATGGCCGTACGCTTGATCATACCGCCCGAGAGCTCCGACGGATAGAGGTGGTTGGCTCCCTGCAGATTCACGCGCTGCAGGCAGAAATTGACCCGCTCCATCTTCTCCGCCTCCGAGCGGTCGGTGAAGAGATCCAGTGGGAGTTTGACATTCTCCTCCACGGTCGAGGAGTCGAGCAGTGCACCCCCCTGGAAGATCATGCCGATATCCTTGCGGATCTGTTTGCGGGCCACGAAGTCGAGTGCCGAGAACTCCACATCGTCATACCACACGCTGCCGCTGTCGACCTCATGGAGGCCCACTAAACTCTTAAGCAGCACGGTTTTACCCGATCCACTCTTTCCGATAATCAGGTTGGTTTTTCCGGTCTCGAACTCCACCGAGACATCCTTCAGCACGGTGCGGCCCTCGAAGGATTTGATCAGATGGTCGGCTTTGATCATATCAGATAAGCAGGATTTGGGTCAATATCAGATTGAAGATCATGATCACGATCGAGGAGATCACCACCGCCCGGGTCGAGGCTCGACCCACCTCGAGCGAGTTGCCCGCGGCATAGTAACCGCAGTAGGCCGATATGGAGGTGATGATGAAGGCAAAGACCGCCATCTTGATCAGCGAATAGACGATCGAGTAGCTCTTGAAATCGGTGAGGATACCCTCCACATAGTCGTCAGGCATCATAATACCGGTAAAAAGGGCGATGATATAGCCGCCCACCACACCGATCATGATCGAAAGAATGGTCAAAAACGGAAAGAAAAGCACGGCCGCCACCACCTTCGGAAGAATCAGGTAGGAGGCCGAGTTGATGCCCATGATCTCCAGGGCGTCGATCTGCTCGGTGATGCGCATCGTACCGATCTCGGAGGCGATCGTCGAACCCACCTTACCGGCCAGGATCAGGGCGACAACCGTCGAGGAGAACTCCAGAATCATGGTCTCACGCGTGGCATAGCCGATCAGGTGCTTGGGAATGTAGGGGGCCTCCAGGTTGATGGCCATCTGCAAGGTGATTACAGCTCCGATAAAGACCGATATAATGGCCGTGAGACCGATGGAGTTCATGCCTAAGGCCTCCGTCTCGAAGAGCATTCTGCGGCCATAGATCGAAAACTTTTCGGGCCGCGAAAAGACCTTCTGCATAAGCAGGAAATAGCGGCCGATATGTTCAAAAATGCGCAACATGGATTACTTCTTTTCAGGGGTCTCCTCAAATTCGACATAATCTCCCACATCCTCCGAGATGCGCTTTGAGGGGGTCTCGGAGGTGATATGCACCCGCACTTCCCCTTCAGCAGGGCGAGACGAAGAGCCGCGGCTGGGGCCATATCCCTGCCCGGGGCCGCGTTGCGAGGCTCCACGCATCTGCTCCTCCATCCGGCGTTGCAGACGACGGAAGCGCCAACGGATCATCAACAGGATCACCACCCCAAAGAGCACCAGGCCCAGGAGCAGATAGAGCACCAAAAGGGCTATCCCCGTCAAGAGCGATGGAGCCAAAAGGGCCAGCATCACCACCATCAGGCAGAAGAGCGGATTGCGCCTCACAAATTCAAACAGTCCCTCGATAATTTGACGGAAGATATTCATAATTCTCTCTTTTTCTCAAGCCAATAACGGTTGCAAAGATAGAAAAAATTGTGCAGACCCGTTCGAAACTGCTGCGATTTTCTCTTTTTAGGCTCCCTTTACGGAAGATAAAGCGAACCCCAAAGCGGTAACTCCGCCCCAAGAAAGCAACAAGGGTCGAACCTTGTTTCCCGTTTCGGCTAAAAACACCGCACGCCTCTTGGTCTTTTCAAAAACTTTTTGTATCTTGCAGACGTGGGAAAAGCTGTTGTTTCCGCCGCGAATGGATTGGAGGCCGCTATTGCAAGGAGTAGCGGAGCCATCCGGCTTCAACAGCCCGTCGGGATCGGCTTTTATCCACAACGCATTTTCACCTTTTTTATTCACCGCTTAAAACTTTTGCACCATGAAAAAGTTTACTCTTCTCACACTGATCCTCCTCGTGGGTTGGTCGTGCCAAAAGGATCAAGAACAATTAACTCCCGTTGATCCCACACCTAAAAATGGCGCCATATCGATAAGCGAGGCAAAAGAGGTGATTTCCGAAGCCACTTTTCTTGCCACACGTTCCACCGCTCCCGCCCTGCCGTTCATCTTGGGGAATGCAGATTTGGAGTGGCAAAGGGCGGAGATCTCTCAAGATGACAGAATATCCGTCGTTGATGTTCCTGTCTCGGAAGAGATAACCTATACCGTAACCCGAAAGAACGATCAGGGAGAACCATATACCGTAGAAGCGAGTTCTAAACTCATTGCCGTTAAGGAGTTCCAAACAGGGGAGTCTCAGGCGTATATCAGAACCGCCATCCCGGACGAAGGCTAGGACAATGCGACGGCTGAAAAGGCTTGCGATTTGAGCCTGAACTGCGGCGATCGCGGCACCTTTTCGGGCTTGGAGTTATACAGCACACTTGACGGGCATTTAGTGGCCATCGCGAAATACACATCAGGCAAGTGTGTATCTCAACTCTACCTATGCGATGAATCATTGTCTGTGGAGGAGAAAACAGAACTCCTTTCCTCTTTGTTTAGCGAGGCCTTGATTATACCATCTTCCGTAATGACCCGAAGTTCCGGCGTCGGCTCGGACGATTGGACTTATGGCCCTCCCAATAGTTTGTTTATCGGGAGCGACGGTGAAGTCTACATCTACTTGGACAATGACGGAGATGGCATATCGGATTCGATTATCGATTACAGGAGTTGGGTGATAATGAATGGAGGAGGCGGTGGAGGCGGATCCTCCGGTGGCGGGAACGGCTCCTCGGGCGATGGTGGAGGATCCTCCGGTGGCGGAACGGGCGGCGGAGGCTCCCCCGGCGGCGGTGCTGTTGGCGGTGGCTCCTCCGGCGGTGGCGGAGGAGGAGGAAATAGCTCGGGTGGCGACTCCGGAGATGATGGTGGATCGGATGAGGGTTCGGATGACGACGGAGACACCGAAGAGGATGGGGATGATAACAAATTGCCCATTGGTGATAACACCTATCCCGGAGGAGGAATTTTTACGCCCGTCAATCCTTTGCCCGGATGAGGACACTTAACTCCGGAGCTCCCACCCGAGGAGGAGGAAGACGACGAATACTACACCCGCTTAGGCGAGGAGGCGTTTGCTAAAATTCGGGCAGATATAGAGAGTGGCAACTATCTCTTTTATGATTGTGTTGTTGACAACTCCGGGAATGTTGGAGAGGCCCTTCTTGTTGCTGCAGGCGTTGGGCTTAACACCAAAGACTTCATTCTCTCTTTTATGGAGTTTTTTGATAACATTCCTAAAGATGCTATAAAATTCGGTAAAGGAGTATCTGCCCTAAATATGCTTGTTGGCACGGCTCAAACTATCATAGGATGCTCCGATGGAGACATCACCACGGCAGATGCGCTGAACGCTTTATCTACCATATTAGGAGGTCTTGGCTACGCTGTAGTTTTCACTCCGTTAGCCCCGGTTGCACCATATTTAGGCATAGCCAGCTGTATCGTTGGACTTGCAAGCAATTGCTTTACATATTACGGCATACCAACCATTATTCGAGTTAAGATGGATAATGGCGATGATCTAAACATTTTAATATGCTAACTTAACTTGAAATCAAAAGATGAAAAAAGAGCATCGCTTACCGGAAGAGAGGAGAGTGGTCAAATTTCTCACTCTCAGCACGCTACTCATATCTATATTCCTTCTTTTGTTTTTGGGAGGAATAGCATTGTCTTATTCGCGTATAGATTTGATATTCATCGCACCCCTCTATCCCATATTGCGGTATATAGCCGAAATTGCACACACTTTTTATCCCATCCTCGAGAGGGATATGCTCATTATTCGCAATCTCCGTATCACAAGTTGGGGAGGCGAATATAGATACAGCGATATTGAGGAGGTACGCCTCAAGGGAGGGAAAGCCCTTATCTCTCCATTTTTACAGGTACGCTTAAAAAATGGAAAGAGATCGCGTAACTTCTCCATCAGCGCATTGGTCGACCCGGCAAGGTATCAGGAGTTGGTCGACGACCTGCGCGAAAGAGGGGTGAAGGTCACGCTGAATAAAATGAAAGGGGTCGTATAACAAGCTCCAAAAAGGAGATTAAGATAACCCCTGTCGCACCGGTATTAGACGTATAGGAGAAAGATTTCAAGGGAGGGGGAGGTGGTTCCATTTTTTGAGCGGCAAATAAAAAATCAAACGCTCTTTTGGGTTTCGTTGGGCAAATGATTACCTTTGCGCTCGGAAAACAACAAAACAACATACATTATGACACTCTCCCCCCTTACCGCCATCTCTCCCGTGGATGGCCGTTACCGCTCGAAGTGCGAGAAGTTGGGCGACTACTTCTCAGAGGCTGCCCTTATTCGCTACCGCATCCGCGTTGAAGTGGAGTACTTCATCGCCTTGGCCGAGCTCCCGCTCAAGCAGCTCGAAGGGATCGAGAGCGAAAAGTTGGAGGCGCTACGCGACCTCTACCGCAACTTTTCGCTCAGTGATGCCGAGCGCGTAAAGGAGATTGAGGCCACCACCAACCACGACGTAAAGGCCATCGAGTACCTGATCAAAGAGAAGATGGATGAGCTCGGATTGGAGCCCTGGAAGGAGTTTGTACACTTCGGCCTCACCTCGCAGGACATCAACAACACCTCGATTCCGCTCTCGCTCAAGGAGGGTATGGAGGAGGTGATCTACCCCGCCATCGAGGAGCTGATCGACCGCCTGGAGGGCTTTGCCACCGAGTGGAAGGAGATCCCCATGCTGGCCCGTACCCACGGGCAGCCCGCCTCACCGACCCACTTGGGCAAGGAGTTTCTGGTCTTTGTCGAGCGTCTCGACAAGCAGTATCGCCAACTCTGCGCCATTGGCGTACCGGCCAAGTTCGGTGGCGCAACGGGCAACTTCAACGCCCACCATACAGCCTATCCCGAGATCGAGTGGGCCGACTTTGCCAACGACTTCGTCAACAACACCTTAGGATTGGAGCGTTCGCAGTATACCACCCAGATTGAGCACTACGACAACCTGGCCGCCATCTTCGATGCCATGAAGCGCATCAACACGATCCTGATCGACCTCTCGCGCGATATGTGGACCTATATCTCGATGGAGTACTTCAAGCAGCGCATCAAGGCCGGCGAGGTGGGGTCGAGCGCCATGCCTCACAAGGTAAACCCCATTGATTTCGAGAATGCCGAGGGTAACTTCGGCGTGGCCAATGCCCTCTTCGAGCACCTGGCAGCCAAGCTCCCCATCTCTCGTCTGCAACGCGACCTGACCGACTCGACCGTACTGCGCAACATCGGGGTACCTATCGCCCACACGTTGATCGCCATCCAGTCACTGATGAAGGGGTTGGGCAAGGTGCTTTTGAACGAGGAGGCACTGCAGCGTGACCTGGAGAACAACTGGGCCGTGGTTGCCGAGGGTATTCAGACCATCCTGCGCCGCGAGGGCTATCCCAAGCCCTACGAGGCCCTGAAGGCCCTGACCCGTACCAACACCCATATCACGGCCTCTTCGATCGCCGCCTTTATCGAGGAGTTGCAGGTAAGCGAGAGCGTCAAGGAGGAGCTTCGCGCCCTCTCGCCCTCGACCTACACGGGAATCTTCTAACCCTTTTGACAGCAAGGCTCCCGGCATCGAGATTCGCCATTAAGCTCCAAAGAGAGCCTCCCCCCTCGATAATCGAGAAGCGGAGGCTCTCTTTTGAGCACCCCACCCCGGCCATCCCGCAAGATTCACCCGCACAAACACGAAGGGGAGGGGAAAAGAGTAGGGCCCGAATGGGAAGATAGCTCTCTCCATTCGGGCCCGACTATTGCAATAAAGTTGTTCTACAAAAGTGCAGATTTACAGTATTGGTGATACTTTGCCAAAACCCCCTCCACATAGGCCCGGGTCTGACGATAGCCGGTAAAACGACCACTCTTCACCTGCTCGAGGGTGTAGTAGGCGGGGTCGGACTTCAGCTCCAGATAACGCGACACCACCTCCCAGGAGTTGGGGTTCTCGCCATAGAGTCGAGCCAGACGGCGAGCATCGCTCACATGGCCGATACCGCCGTTGTAGGCTGCCAAGATCAGACTGAGGCGATCACGGCTCGGCGTCGCAGCAGGCAGACGGAGCGTTTTATCAATCTTATTGAGAAGCAGATTGGCCAGCAGTACGTTGGTCTTCGGATTCAAGACCTCCTCCTGCGGCACGTTGAACTGACGAGCCACAACGGGCATGATCTGCATCAACCCCTTGGCACCACGCGGTGAGACAGCATCGACCGTAAAACGCGATTCGTGGTAGGCGATGGCACTCATCAAGCGCCAATCGGTACCCTGCTCCCGGCTGATGTGACGAAAGAGGTTATCGTAGGCCGAGATCTGGAAATCGCCCTCCTCGAGGAGTGCAAAGTCGGCCGTTGCCACTCGTGAAGCCATCTCGGCGCGTTCGAGGGGCATAAATTCGGTATCGGCCTCACGGGCCTCAAAACCGTAGAATGTGGTTAAAAAGGTTAAGAACGAAAAGGTAAGTAACGTCTTTTTCAGATTAAGATTCAACATAAAATCTTCCATTGCGGGCAGCTTATGCCGCTGCAAAGGCCTCGCTAATCATAGAATCCCCACGAGATACCCATCTTGAACATACCCGGATTGAGCGGGTAATGGGCCGCCGAGAAGTACTCGCCGTTGCCCCACAGCCCCTTGTTAAAGTGCTGATACTTCAAAAAGATGCGCATTCGTTTCCACTTGCCCATGATGAAGAGGTCGGTATAGGGGTAATTTCCCGTCTCAACCTCGCGCTGGTTGTAGAAGGTGGAGAGCGCCGGGTTATAGCCCGGAGCATAGTAAGCCGTGTTGTAGCGGCAATCGGCACCAATCTGCATCCTCAGCACATTACGCACCACCCAGAACTCGTAGTAATACGAGAGGAAGGCGCTGACAAGCGGAACAGGTACAACTTCCTGATCCGAACTCCATTGCAACAATACCCTATGGTCTAAGTGAAGTCCGCCTATGCGGAAATCCTTGCGGGCATACACACTCGTCAGGCTCACAGCCCCACTCGACTGCGCGATGTGGGAGTCGGCTCCGTAGTAGATCTTGCGATCCACCACGCCCTCCTTCACACCCACCTCCAGTGCAATGGAGGGCATGCGGAAGGCTACTTCAAAACGAGTGTCAGTCTCCTTATCCAAAGGAGTAAACCACGTGTAGTGGTTTGAGAATAGATTCTGCTGCCAGTAACCCGGCGTTCGGCGCTCCAACGAGAAGCTGCCCTCCAGAATCAGGGGATGTTGTCGGATCTTCGCCTTGAGAGCCAGATGGGCCCCAATCGAGAGATCGCCACCACGGTAACCCGAGGGGTAGAACTTAAAGTCTGCACCCCAATCGACATACCGTCTAATCTTTCCGTCGACACCGCCATAGACAAAGAAGGCACTCTTGTTCTCCTTCTGATAGCGGCCCGACAGGTAGGTCTGCATCGCAAATTGCGAGTAGGTATAGAGATCGAAACCAACGCCACCATTCAGCGTTCCAACCACTCCGTCGCGGTTCCAGGGCTGGGCCTGCACGAAGAGGCGGTTTGAAATGCGCCGTTCATAGATCGAATCGCGCGAGGCATCGGGATTGATATACCAATTCTCATAATAGGAGTGTTCGGTCGGGACAAAGTTCCCTTTATCGTCCCGCTCGCCGCGCTCGTTGATGTAGGTGGATCGCACATCGGAGTAGGTCTTCGACCAGGCGTTATACTCAAACGAGTGGCCGATATAGACCGCCGGCAGATGGGCAATCGAAAAATCGCTCTCGGTAACGGGCAGCAACGGGATACCGTAGGACTGCTCGACAAAGAAGGCGTTGTTTCGGTAGATATTCTCAGCCTGGGCCGATCCCAATCGCATGGGAACACCCGAGGGCATCTCAAAGACGGTGTCGGTAATGGCCCACTCCCCCACTACACCACCATTCTCCTGCTGCTCGATATGGTTGTTGATGTAGGCAGCATGCAACGTGTAGCGTTTGCCGGTGTGGGAGAAGGCAACCTCCAGGTTATGGTTCTTGGTACGCTGACGGGTGTACTGTCCGCGTGTACCACGCGCCTTGTAGTTGATATTGAAACCCGTCGAGGGGGAGATGTTGTGGGCGACAGTAAGGCCGAACTGCTCCTCGCGGTACTTCTTCTGGCCCGACTCCAGATAGGTCATGTGCATATAGGGCTTCTTCAGGTTGTAGAAGGGCACATTCTCCATCTCATAGGTATAAGCCCCATAAGGCTGAGCAAAAGTAAAGTCAAAGAACCTGGCGCGTTCGAAGTAGTCGGTCGGCAGGGTTGCCTGGCCCAAGCCACCCAACGCAATATCTCCCACTCCCTTGCGGTAGAAGGGATAGTCGATACGCCAATCGGTGAGGGTCGTATCCAGCGGCTCGATCTTCACGCGGTTAAAATCGCGGCTGATCGTCCATTGAAAGTTGGCGAGCGCTCGGATCGAATCGTTAAAGAAGTAGGATTCGAGCGGCTTCTTAATACGCTTCTCCTTTTTGGTCGTGTCGGCCGGATTCTGCGCCTCCTCCCCCTCTTCGCCTTGCTGTTCGTAGGGGTTGGAACCGTAGAGGGCTCCCGTATCCTCCCCACGCTGTTGGGCACGTTGCAGAGCTCGGGCATCAATCTGTGCCGACGAGAGGGCCGGCAACAGAAGAAGCCACAGGGCTATCCACCAACTCTTTTTTAACGCCTTTTGCATGGTTCGGGGGCGGAAATCCGCCGCAAAGTTAATAAAAAATTTTAATATTACAAATTCTCTTTGGCTTTCTGCTTGAAACTCAGGGCCCAACTAAAGATCGAAACAACCACATAGAGTGGGATGATCAGCGCCACAGCCCCCACACCCAACCAGAGCAGGAGCCCCAGCGAGAGGGCGATGAAGAGGTAGCGCAGTTCATTGCCGCGCAGGCCGAGCTGCTTAAATTTGAAGGAGAACATGCGGATCGGGGAGATCATAAGCCAAGCCATAAGCCAAGCCAGCACCACGAGCACCTCGCGGCCGAGCTCCAGGTTGCCACCGGCCACCCACCAGCCGATCGAGGCAAAGAAGAGGGCCATGGCCGGCGTGGGAAGTCCCTCGAAGAGTTCATGCTGCGTGTCATCCACATTGAATTTTGCCAAACGCAGGGCAGCACCACAAGCCACCACCAGGAGCATCAAACCGCCCAATGCAACAGCCCACTCGCCAAGGGGCCAATGAAACTCCGCCTCTCGGTAGAGGGCTACCAGAATCGCCGCCGGAGCAAAACCGAAGGAGACCATATCTGCCAACGAATCGAGCTCCACCCCGATTCCCGAATAGGAGTTCAAGAGGCGGGCCGTCATGCCATCGAGAAAATCACACACGGCAGCGGCAACAATCAACCAGAAGGCCACTTGCAGGCTCCCCCCGTCGAGCGCCACAAGGGCTGCCAGGGAGCCGCAAAGCAGGTTACAGAGGGTAACCAGATTGGGCAGTGTAAACAATCGTATCTTCATCATTTTCATAGTTTTGTACCCACTTCGGTCAAAAGAAGGCACAGCTACCAATTTGCAAAGGTACAAAAAAAATCCTCATTCTGCCTTTTTGAACGCAAGAAAGCACTCTTTTGGTATGATTCCTAAGCCAATCAACCCACCCATTGGCGCACCTCCTCGCCCGTAATCCGTCCGGGCGAGAGGATCACCAAGCGCTCTACCACGTTGTGCAGTTCGCGGATATTGCCGCTCCAGGGCATTGCGCAAAGCATCTTCAGGGCCTCGGGAGTGATCGCTTTAGGGGAGTCGTGCTGCTCGGCGGCAATGCGCTCCAGGAAATAGGCAACCAGTTGCGGAATATCCTCCGAGCGATCGCGCAAGGCCGGCACCTCGATACGGATCACGCTGAGGCGGTGGTAGAGATCCTCGCGGAAGTTGCCTCGACGGATCTCCTCCGAGAGGTTCTTGTTGGTGGCTGCCACCACCCGCACATCCACCTCCACATCCTTGTCGCTCCCGACACGGCTGATCTTACGCTCCTGCAAAGCCCTGAGCACCTTGGCCTGCGCCGAGAGCGACATATCGCCGATCTCGTCCATGAAGAGGGTGCCACCATCGGCCTGCTCAAACTTTCCCTTGCGCTGTTTGACGGCCGAGGTGAAGGCTCCGCGCTCGTGGCCAAAGAGTTCGCTCTCGATCAGTTCGGAGGGGATGGCAGCACAATTGACCTCCACAAAGGGGGCTGCTGCCCGGCTGCTCTCGGCATGCAGCGAGCGGGCCACCAACTCCTTGCCCGTACCATTTTCACCGGTGATGAGCACCCGCGCCTCCGAGGGAGCCACCCGATGAATCAACGCCTTTACGCGCTCAATACCGGGCGAGGAGCCGATGATGGGCTCCACGGCCCGCGCCCGAGGGCGACGGGCCCGTTGCCCAGAACGGCGAAGAGGGCTCGCCTGTTCGGCATCCGAAGAGGCGGTCAGTCGCCGCAGAGTGGCCAGCAACCGGTTCATGTCGATCGGACGTGTAAGGTAGTCCTCGGCCCCCGTCTGCAGGGCTCTCACCGCCTTCTCGATCGAAGCCTCGACGGCCACCACCACATAGGGAAGTCCCAACTCCGCAAGCCCCTCCCCCTCCTCGGCCAGAAGCAGATCGAAGGGGCTACGGGCCGCCACCTCGCGGGCCTCATGCAGGTCGCCCACCCCCTCCGCCTCGAAGCCCTCGTAGCCGAGGCGCTCACAGAGTGTATTTCGCATACTTTTTGAATGATCCAAAATTAAAACCTTTGCCATAGTTGTTTATGTAAAATTTTTGTCTACATTTGTACCAGAATTCAAGGGTAAAGGTATACTTTTGTCCCGCCTCGCACCAAAATTACAGCAAGGCAGCCACCGGCCCACCGATCGAAAATTAACCGCCCGCAAAGAGTATCCCCACGGGTCTTCATTGCGTATAAATCGAACTAAACAGTCCGCTGATGCGGAGTATGAACGATGAAAAAAAACTATAACAACGAGCGTCGCAAACTCTATCTGCCCGAGTATGGCCGCCACATTCACGAGATGGTCGACACGCTGCTCGAGATTGAGGATCGCCGCGACCGCAACCGCCAGGCACGCGCCGTCATTGCCGTCATGGGCAACCTCTTTCCCCTATTGCGCGACACCGCCGATTTCAAACACAAGCTTTGGGATCACCTCTTCATCATGTCTGATTTTCAGCTCGATGTAGACTCTCCCTACCCCCGCCCGAGCCGCGAAGAGTTGACCATCAACCCCCGCCCGTTGCACTACTCGCAGGGCAAGGTCGCCTACAAGCACTACGGCAAATATGTTGAGCGCATGATCGAGCATCTGGGGCAGCACTCCGCCCAGAAACGATGCGATCGAACCATCAGCGATATTGCCCGCTACATGCGCACCAAGAGCTATTAATACAATCAGGAACACCCCAACAACGAGGTCATCATAAAAGATATACGCCGTATGGCCAAAGGGGAGATTCATCTCGACGAAGAGGCGATCAACAACCTCCGAAACGACTACAAACAGCACTCTTTGCAACGCTCCCAAAAGGGCAAACAACACGCCTCCAACCCCCAACGCAACCACAATCAGGGCAAGGGAAGGCAGAACAACCACCCGCAGCGTAACCAACCGAAAAACAACCGCAACCACAATTTACCCCGTTAAAGGAGGCGGCTTTTCAAAAAAAGTGCTATCTTTGTCCAATTAAGCAACCGCATTATTCGCAAGGTAAATGAAGAAGTTAGTATGGATTCTTGCAGCCGCTCTGCTACTTGGCAGCTGCACATCATCGCAGATAAGTCTCTCGGGGCGCATGAGCGGCACCCGCAGTCAAACCCTCTATTTGCAGGAGTACACCCCCTCGGGCGAGCGACTGATCGACTCGACCACCATGAACGAGAAGGGGGATTTCCACTTCAAGTTGAAGGGCGACAAAGAGAGCCCGCGGCTCTACCACCTGATGTGTGACCAGGAGCGTATCCCGTTGCTCCTGCAGGGCGGCGATCGGGTGGAGGTCTCCTCGATCGGCAACCTCACACGCAACTACACGGTGCAAGGAAGCGACGAGAGCGAATTGTTGCGCGGTTTCTATCAGGCCTATCTGCAGGGGCTCACGGAGCTCGATCGTCTGGCAGCAGCCTATGCCCGCGACGAGAGCGAAGAGACCATCCGTGCCTACTCCGAGGAGTTTCGCCGCATCAAACGCGAACAGTTGCGTTTTGTGGTGGAGCACAAAGAGTCGATGGCGGCCATCTATGCCATCTATCAGCGCCTGCCCGGAGACGCCTACCTCTTCAATCAAGAGAGCGATGCGATCTACTACCGTACCGTCAAAGAGGCCCTCTCTGAGCGCTACCCCACCTCGCCCTATATTGCTCTTTTGGAGCGGGACATCGAGCGTTTAGAGGGGTATCAGGATCTCCTGAGCCGCGTACAGGAGACGGGCTTCCCCGATCTCGAACTGCCCGATATGTATGGCCAAAAAAAGCGCCTCTCGGAGCTGAGCGGCAAGGTGATTCTGCTCGATTTCTGGTCGGCCGAATTGGGCAACAGCAACCAGCTCAATGCCGAGTTAAAGGAGCTCTATGCCCGTTACAAGGAGCGTGGCTTTGAGGTCTATCAGGTAGGTGTCGACCGTTCGAAGGCGCTCTGGATCGAGCGTGTACAGGAGCAGGCCCTGCCCTGGATTTCGGTGAGCGACCTGAAGGGGGAGGCCTCCATTGCCTGCCGCCTCTACAACATCCAGAAGTTGCCGACCAACTTTTTGATCAACCGCGATGGTACCATCGCCGGACAGGATCTGCATGGCGAGGAGTTGGAGCGTGAGCTCAAACGTCTGCTCTAATCCCCACCTCGAAACCAAGATGATCTACTTCGCCTCGGATATTCACCTCGGAGCCGGCTCACCGGCCGAACGCCGCCAAACGGAGCAACGCTTCGTAGAGTGGCTCGTTCAGGTGGGCGAGGATGCCGAAGCCATTGTCCTTTTGGGCGACCTCTTCGACTTCTGGTTTGAGTACGGCGAGGTCGTTCCCAAGGGCTTTATCCGCCCGTTGGGGGAGCTGGCTCGGCTGCACGACCGCGGAGTACGCTTGATCCTGCTGAGTGGCAACCACGATATGTGGCTGCGCGACTACCTCAACAAGGAGTGCGGCATGGAGATCTATACCGCCCCCACCACCTTGGAGCTTCACGGCCGCCGTCTCCACCTGGCCCATGGCGACAACCTCTGCATCAAACGTCCGAGCCTG
Source organism: uncultured Alistipes sp. (assembly GCA_964600455.1). GTDB lineage: Bacteria > Bacteroidota > Bacteroidia > Bacteroidales > Rikenellaceae > Alistipes. The sequence goes on from CAZRJU010000033.1 coordinate 13,469, forward strand.
CTTTGGCTCATGAATACCTGTTTCCGCTCCCGCCTGTTGCGTTGGCTCTTCCGTTGGCTTATCCATCCCGACTGGGCCCTCCGTTTCGGCCATTGGTGGAGCGGCAAATCACGCAAAAGCCACAGCAATATCCCGCTAAAGGCCCACTTGGTGGAGCCCTTGAGGGAGTATGCCCGCCAAACGGCCCGGAAGGATCCCTCGATCGAGGCCTTCCTCTTCGGCCACATGCACGTTGCCGTCGATCACCTGAAGGAGGAGCCCCGCACCCTCCATTTGGGGTGTTGGGAGCAGGGTGCAAGCTATGCCATACTCGACAACACAGGCAACCTTACACTGAAATCATAACGAGAAAATCGCATGAAACAATACCTCGATCTGCTGCACCGTATCCGCACGGAGGGTACGACCAAAGGCGACCGTACCGGCACCGGTACGATGAGCATTTTTGGCCACCAGATGCGCTTCGACCTGAGCCAGGGTTTTCCGCTCTTGACTACCAAGCGGGTCTTCCTCAAAGGGGTGATCCACGAGTTACTCTGGTTCCTGAAGGGGGACACCAATATCCGCTATCTGGTCGAAAACGGCGTGCATATCTGGGATAACGACGCCTACCGCTACTACACGGAGCTCTGTGCTGCCGGGTGCTACGAGGCGCTCACACGCGAAGCCTTCCTGCTCTCGGTGGGCGAGGCCTCGATCATTCCGGGTTACCGCTATGGCGACCTGAACCACGTCTACGGCTACCAATGGCGCAGTTGGCCCACCCCCCACGGCGGAGCGATCGACCAGATCAAGCAGGTAGTTGAGAGTATCCGCAAGAACCCCAACTCGCGGCGCCTGATCGTCTCGGCTTGGAATGTGGCCGAGGTGGATCAGATGGCCCTCCCCCCCTGCCATGTCCTCTTCCAGTTCTACGTGGCCGAAGGGAGACTCTCCTGCCAACTCTACCAACGCAGTGCAGACACCTTCTTAGGGGTTCCCTTCAACATCGCCTCCTATGCACTCCTGACGATGATGATCGCACAGGTCTGCGGCCTCAAGCCCGGTGAGTTCATCCACACCTTAGGCGACGCTCACCTCTATCTGAACCACTTGGATCAGGCCGACCTGCAGTGCTCGCGCGAGCCGCGGGAACTGCCCACCATGCAGCTCAATCCCGACCGCACCTCTCTCTTCGACTTCTGCTTCGAGGATTTCCAACTCAAGGGATACGATCCCTACCCCTCAATCAAAGCCGAGATGTCGTTTTAAGGTACAAGAGCGGAGGCTCCGTCCTCCCGCCCCATCGGCCCAAGCAAAAAGAGCTTGCCCGCCGGACAAGCTCTTTCTTGTTATGGATAGGTTATATCCGATGAAGCTTAGATGATACCCTGCTCCAGCATGGCCTGAGCCACCTTCATAAAGCCGGCGATATTGGCACCCTTCACATAGTTCACCGTACCATCCTCCTGCTGACCATACTGTACGCAGGCCTCGTGGATCGACTCCATGATGAAGTGCAACTTCTCGTCAACCTCCTTGCCGGCCCACGAAATGTGCATGCAGTTCTGCGTCATCTCCAAGCCCGAAGTGGCAACGCCACCGGCATTCACAGCCTTACCGGGAGCGAAGAGGATACCGGCGCTCTGGAAAGCGTGGATAGCCTCGGGGGTGCAACCCATGTTCGAAACCTCGGCGCAGCACCAGGTACCGTT
>CAZRJU010000034.1:0-14933 GCA_964600455.1 uncultured Alistipes sp.
GGAAGCCCTCGGTGAGTGCCGTGAAGGTATTACCGCGCGTTACGATATACTCCTGACCTACCAATAGGTTCAGGCTGTGATCCTCCGAGAGGATGTCCTTGAAGTCATAAGAGAGGGTATTCGTATTGCGGATCTTCTTGCGGTTCTGAGCCTGATAGAGCGCAGCCGGCATTTCGCGGTAGTCAATCTCGGTATTCTGCTGGGCGTAGTAGGACGAAACACCATAGAACTTGTTGTCCACCTGGCGGAAGTCGTCGATACCGGCCTCTACACGCAGACGCAGGTTGTCCACAATCTCCCACTGGAAGGCTGCATTGGCGTTCCAGTTGGTACGCTCGCGCTTCGAGTCGTTATCGCGTACGGCCTGTACGGGAGGAATGGCCGAGGTCTTGTAATCCTCGAAATCATCCATACCCTCCATCACACCCTGGTTGGGGATGGGCGAGTAGACGATGGCGTTCTTCAGACGCGAGGTAGCACCTGCCGAACCACGGTCGTTGAGGGCGTTGGCACCGGCACCACGCACGTTCACATCCGAATAGCGGATGTTGAAATCGAGCGATACGCGCTTGTGCAGATCGAACTGACCCTTGAAGTTGAGGTTGTTACGCTTGTAGGTCGAACCAATCATGATCGCCTTCTCGTCGTGGTGGGTGTAACCCGCCGTCCAGCGGAACTTATCGCCACCACCCGAAACCGAGATGTTGTGGTTGAAGACCTCACCCGTGCGACCAAATATCTGATCCACCCAATCCGTGCCGGCCATGCCGTCATAGAGATCAATATCCTGGAAAGGGCCGTAGTTGGGGGTAAACCAACTGTCCACCGAGTTGTTCAGGGCAGCATACTCATACTGCGTACGCACGAAGTCGTAGGTGTTCTGCGGCGTAAGGGCCGACTTGTTGGCCATCTCCTTGAAGCCGTAGTAGAGGTTGTAGTTAACCGTTACACGACCCTTCTGGCCACTCTTCGTCGTCACGATGATTACACCATTGGCACCACGCGAACCGTAGATGGCCGTCGAGAAGGCATCCTTCAGTACGTCGATCGACTGAATCTCCGAAGCGGGAATATCGGAGATGCTCTCCACGGGGAAGCCGTCCACGATATAGAGGGGCGACGAATCCTGGGTAATGGAGCCGGCACCACGCACGCGGATCTTGATCTCGGCATCGGGATCACCCTCCGTCGTGGTGATCTGCACACCGGCCATACGACCCGACATCGCCTCGCTCACCGAGGCAACAGGCATCTGGTTCAACGCCTCCGTACCGATCGAGGAGACCGAACCCACCACATCGCGGCGCTTAACGGCGGCATAACCAACCACCACCACCTCGTCCATCTGCGTCGAAGCCTCCGTCAGAAGGATCTCATAGGCGGTCTGTGCGGCTACCAGATCAACGTATTGATCGTTGTAACCCACATAGCTCACCTTGATCTGCTTGGTAGAGGCCGGGACATCGAGCGTAAACTTACCGTCGAGATCGGTACTTACGCCGATAGTAGTCCCTTCAACCACGACCGAAGCTGCCACGATGGGCCCCATCGAATCTTTAACCGTACCCGAGATCTTACGGTTTTGAGCCGCAGATTCGCCTACTGCCAAAGAAACGAACGCCAAAACGAGTGCTACGCGAAGCACCCACGCTTTGGTGAAAGAGTAGAATTTCTCTGTCATAGTTTAAAGTTTTTAGTTAGGTTTTAGTGAATTATTCTGCTTTATTCGCGTTTATAGCCAACTTTGTATATACAAAATTAGGTAATCGCCAACGGGAAGAGTGGGAAATTTTATCGCTTATCTGGGATTTTTTATCAACCCCCGAAAAAAACTTTCCAATCTCTTTTACCGACTAAATGGCCTGCAAACGCCCCTGCGCATACTCATACTCGAGCGAGGCCCATACAAAGGGGCCTACCCCCTTGCAGTCGTTCTCAATGATGGGTTCCGAGAGGTAGTACTCAAACGAGCCGTCACGCATCTGCTTGCCACCCAAGCCTCCCACCGCGCAGCAATCCGTCATCGAAAGGGTGCCATCCTCATTCTCGCGAATGAAGCGCTCGACAAACTTTTCGTAGCGCGAGATCGCCTCCTTAGCCATTTCGCTCGGGAGATAGCCCTTGCGCACGGCCTTGAGCTGGGCATAGATAAACATGATCGAAGCGGTAGCCTCCTCATAATTGCCCTCACGCTCGGGCGAGTCGAGCACCTGATACCACATGCCGCTCTCGGGCGAAGCGTAGCGAGGCAACACCTTGTAGAGGTCGTTTAGAATCCGGAGCATCTGCTCGCGGCCCTCCACTTCGGGGCTCAAAATGTCGAGTGTCTCAACCAAGGCCACCAGGTACCACCCCACGGCACGCCCCCAGGCATGGGCCGACTGTCCCGTTGCGGGATCACACCAGAACATCTGCTTCGAGGAGTCCCAGGCGTGGCGAAGGAGCTCGGTTTGAGGATCATACGTATAGTGGGCAGCCAAGAGGAACTGATTGACAATGTCGCGCTCGATCTCGGCAGCACGCTCGGGATCCGTGGGGGCGATATAGCGCCTCACATACTCGGCATGGAAAGGCTCGGCCATATAGAGACCGTCGAGCCACATCTGGTGGGGATAGATCTTCTTGTGCCAATAGCCTCCCTCCACGGTGCGGGGCTGGCCCTCCATCTGGCTGTGGAGCGTATCCATGGCCATACGGTAGCGCTCCTCGCCGCTGCGATCAAAGAGGTGGAAGAGGGGACGACCCGGACAGATATGATCCAGGTTGAAGTTCGTACGTTTGTAGGTGAGGATCGAACCATCGGGGCGGATCATCGTGTCGTAATAACGCTCCACGTAGGCCTCCACATCGGCTCTTTCGTAGAGACGGGCTACATCTAAGAAGGAGCGAAGCTCAAGGCCCGTGGTATAGTTCCACTTCACCTTTCCCTCGGGGATTCCGTCGAGGTTGGTGGGCGAGGGGTTACGCAACATCTCGCTCTCTACCATGCGTACCGAAAGCGGTGCGGCACCCTCCATCAAAAGGGCCGGTCGTGGCGATTGGCAACCTACGACAAGCAGCAGCGAAGCGGCACAGAGTAACAATCTTTTCATAACAAGTTCTATTTTAGGTGTTTTCTTCATTTTTAAGGCGCTTGAGGTATTCGGCCGGCGAACAATGATATTGATCGCGGAAACAACGCGAGAAGTAGCCCGGATCGGAGAAGCCCACCTTGTAGGCAACCTCCGAAACAGAGAACTGACCGGTGCGCAGCAGCAACTCCGACTTGGTTATGCGGTACTCTTTGATCAACTCGACGGGCGATTTGCCGGTCAGACCCTTGAGTTTATTGTACATGGTCGTTCGTCCCAGCCCCAGATGGGTGGCAAGTTGGTCGATGGTCAGATCCGACTTCTCGACATTCTCGGCCAACCACGCCGTCACGCTCTTCATGAAGGCCTCATCTTTGTCCGTAACGATCACATCCTCGGGAGTAATTTTTACCCCCTTATTCTCGGCGGCACTCGAAGAGAATCGAGCAAAGAGGGCTCGGCGTTGGGTGAGCAGGTTCTCGATACGGGCCTGCAACAGGTCGATCGAGAAGGGCTTGGTGATATAGGCATCCGCGCCATAGGTCATCGCCTTGATGCGGTCATCGGGCGAATGTTTGGCGGTCAGCATGATAATCGGAATATGGCTGATCGCAAAATCCTTCCGAATATGGTTGATCAGCTCGATGCCATCCATGTTGGGCATCATCAGGTCGGTAATGATAATGTCGGGGGCCTTTTGAGCAATCACCGTCAAAGCCTCCTTTCCGTCATCAGCCTCCGAGATGTGATACTCCTCGATCAGGCTGTTGTACATAAAGAGACGCAGTTCGCGGTTATCCTCAACGAGTAGGATGGAGGGCGAATCCTGGGGGGGGGTAATGTCGCTACGTCGCTGATCCTCTGCCGATACATAGTCGCTCACCATGTACTTCGACGACTTTTCGCCCTTCTCCTCTGCGAAGTTAATCTGCTCCATGCCGAAGTGACCGTTGCCGATACGGAGCTTCACGGTGAAGGCCGACCCCTCACCCACGCGCGACTCTACGGCTATCTCGCCGTGGTGCAGTTGCACAATCTCGCGGCAGAACGAAAGACCGATACCCGATCCCTTCATATCCCCTGTTACGGAGCGCGAGGCCTGATGGAAACGCTCGAAGATCGAGTGTTGCTGCTCCTTGGGGATCCCGATACCATTATCGCGTACGGTCATAAGGGCCATCTCCTCACTCTCCGAGAGGGTCAGGATCATTTCGATACGGCCGCCATTACGCGTAAACTTAAAGGCATTGGAGAGCAGGTTGTAGATCACGCTCTCGATACGCTCCAGATCGGCCCACACCAAAATCGAGCGGCGCGAAACGGTAAAGAGCAACTCGATATGGCGTTCGGCCGCCATCTCGCGGAAATCCTCCAAGGCATCCTCGGCCAGTTGCACTAAGTTTACACGCGAGATCTTCAACTCCATCTTCTCCTTTACGATCTTACGGAAATCGAGCAGTTGGTTGATCAGGGTCAGCATACGCCGGGCGTTCTTGTGAGCCAGATTCAGACTGATTGCCCCGCGTTGAGTCAGGCTGTCGTGTTTGCGCACCTCCTCAATACCGCCCAAAATCAGCGTAAGCGGTGTACGCAACTCATGCGAAATATTGGTAAAGAATTTGAGTTTAAGGTCGGTCATCTCCTGCTCGACACGCGCCTCACGACGGATGCGCTGCATCGAACCGATAAAGCGCCAGGCAAGAGTCACGAAGCCCGCCAAAGCCACCAAGTAGATCCCCTTGGCCCACCACGAGAGCCACCACGGTGGACGCACCACCACCTCCAACGTGATCTCGCCACCGGCTGCCGAGGTGTTACCCATGTAGCCCTTTACACGGAAGGTATAGCGCCCGGTCGGCACATTGGAGTAGGAGGCCGAATTGAGCCGACCGGCCTGAATCCAATCCTTATCATAGCCCTCGAGCTTGTACATATAGCTGATCATGCGCTGAGAGGCGAAGTTCAGCGAGGCAAAGTCGATACGGAAGTTCGAGTAGTCGTGCGGAAGTATTACCCGCGAGGCCTTGGTAATGGAGGCTTCGAGCGGCAGCCCCTCCCCAATCCCGGCAGCCTCATTCTTGATCGTAAAGCCGGTGAAGGTGAGTTGATAATCCACCGGATCGGCATGGGCATCGCTCGGTTGGAAGGTGTAGATCCTATCACCGCGCGAGAAGAGTACGGGCCCCTGCGGCGTAGCCAGGCCTCCCGTCTCGTTGAAGGGGATATTGGCCATACCCTCGTAGAGGGGGTAGGTCGTGAAGCAATCGGTCTGCTCATCCAGACAGGAGACCGAGTTCTGGGTCGTAACCCAGATATGGCCCATACTATCCTCCACAACCGAAAGGCAGATGTTGCTCTGCAAACCCTGCTCTACCCCATAGCCCTTAAAACGGGGCATCCCCTCGGCATCATACCCCTCAATGCGGTTCAAACCGCCTCCATAGGTAGCCAACCACACCCGCTGGCGGCTATCGCGCAGCATGTGGATAATATCGTTATTCCCCAACGAGGTGTGATCCCCGGGTTGCTTTTGTGCCAGTTGAAAATGGATACTCTTCGGATCTCCCATCGGATCGAATAGGAGCAAACCATCCACCGTGGCAGCCAGCATGCGCCCCCGGCCGTCGTTGAGCAACCAACGCACACGGTCGAACTCGCCTAACGGATAGTGAGCCAGGAGGTTCTCGGCATGGATAAAGCGCTCTTGCTCCGAATCAAAGAGGTTCAAGCCGCCGCCATAGGTCGCGATCCACAGACGGTGTTCGTCATCCTCTTCGATGGAGTAGATGTGGTCGTTCGAGAGCGAGAAGAGCTCCTCGTCATCGTGGCGATAGCTCGCGGCAAGGCGGTAGTCATCCCCCTCGGGCCGAAGCCGATGAAGCCCCTGGCCGCGGGTTCCCACCCAGATATTTCCATGATGATCCTCCTTCAGGGCATAGATCATCCCCCAGTGGCGGTTTTCGGGCCCCGCATAAGAGCACCTTTGGCTCCAATCGGAGCTGTAACGGAACAACTCACCGCTCTTGGTTCCGAGCCAAAGCCCCCCACGGCTATCGGTGATCATGGCACGCACCTCACTGGGCATATCGCCCGCACGGTCGGTCTCGATCTGGTAAAGTTCGGCGGGGTATTTTTGGATCAAGGCGCGACGCAAACCTCTCTCAAAGTAGGTCGTAAGCCAAAGCACATCCCCCTGCACATCGAAACGCACCACAGCATTGGTCATCAGGCAGTCGGGCTCCGAGGGGTCGTTATAGAAGGGCTCCATACGATCCTCTTCGCGGTTGTAATAGCCAAAGCCATACTTATTCATCTTCACCCAAAGGCGATTCTTCGACTCGACCAGATGGGTGAGCGTATCGATGTAGTAGGAGACCGTATAGGGGCGCTGCTCAAAGTGTTTGCAATCCCCCCTGTCGGGGTCGTAGCGTGTGATACCCGCCTCGGGAGTGGTGATCCAGAGCAGGCCGTGCGAATCACAATAGAGCGAGCGGATACGCTGCAGACGATCGCCCGTGGGACGAAGCGGTGTAAGCTCCCCGGTCTCGGGGAGAAGTGTACGCAACACACCGCGGCGATCACCCACATAGAGTTTGCCGGCAAGAGTATCGGCCTGCATCGCCGTAAGTCCCTCAACCTGAGCCATCTGCTCCCAGTGTGCAGCGCCCCGCTTCAGGCAATAGAGCCCCTTGTCCGAGAGAAAGTAGTGGTCTTGGTCAAGGGTGGCACACTGCACCACGGGGGCTTCACTGCGGCCCAAGAGGTCGAGCCGGCCCCCCGTAGCGGCAATACGGTAGAGTTCGCCGGTCTGCGTGGCCAGATAGAGGTTGTCCTCTCCGTCGAGCATCGAGGCCGTAATCTCCCCCTGCAAAGCCCGCTCCTTCCACCACTGCTCCACCCGCAAAGGGGCTGCATCCTCCCCTCCGGCAAAGCAGACAACCCCCACTGTCGGGATTATAACCCAACTGCGACCACGACCATCGTGCAGAATCTGCGAAGTGCGGTAGTGCTTGGCATCCACCCCTTCGAGCAGCGCCATCGGATCCTCAAACTCTTCGGTAAAGCGATTAAAGCGGTAGACATGGTGGTTATAGGTCAAGAACCAGAGGTGGGTCGAACTATCCTCACTCACCTGAAGGAAACGGTTGTGGGTCAGGGGCGAGAAGTCGCCCGGACGGGTGGAGAAGTTCTTGAAAGCGTAGCCATCGAAACGGCTCACCCCATACCACGTACAGATCCAGACAAAGCCTTCGGAATCGGTATAGATATCCGAGATACGGTTGTGGGTCAATCCATTCAGCGTAGAGTAGGTCTCAAAGAGCGATTGAGGGGCCTCTCCCCGCACCTGTTGCGGCAGAAAAGCTCCCCAAAGAAGCAGCAATGAAACCCGGAGTAGACGGAGCATAAAGAACCCAATAAAAGCCGTTGTTCAGAAAACAAATATAGGTAAACTACGGCAAAATCCCAAATTTCACCGCCATCTTTCGCTCAAGGGTCGAGCGAGTTTCGGCCCAACGCACACGCTCCTTAAAGCGGGCTCCGGGCCCCTCGGAGGCAATCTCCACATAGCGAACCGTGCGCTCGGCCTCCGGTTTAGACCAGTTGTGCCACCCCTCAGGCAGGATGTGTTCCCCCAGGTAGCACTCCACAAAGGCCGTTTGCGCATAGTTGCGCCAGGGGCGGCCCAAGTAGCAGCGTGTAACCCCCTCGGCTGCTGTCAGGCGGCAACGGTGGAAGAGCATGCCGGCCGACTGCCCCTTGCAGGTCGAAGCGGCCGTGATGTAACTGTCGCGCTTGGAGTGGATCTCGCAATCGTAGAAGAGCGCCTCGGCCGAACCAAAGATGAAATCGGTCGAACCCTCGATATAGCAGCGGGTGAAGCTGTAACGCGCATTGTTGGTCACCACCTCGCCGTCGCAGTTGCCCAGGCCATAGAGGTAGAGCGTATCCTGCCAACCTAAGAAGCGACAATCGGAGAAGTGCACCTCGTTGCCTAAGCACTGTACAGCTACCGCCTGGCCCACCTCGCCGGCCGAATTTTCGAATGAGAGATGCTCCACCTGCCAGTTATCACCCCCGAAATAGATGGTCGAACTGCCCGACGTACCCATCTTGCGGCCATAATCATCCAAGCGGCGCGAATAGCCGTCATAGGTGATCTTAGTACGGTCGGCCCCTTCACCCGTCAGGCGCACAAAACGCTTGGAAGAGGGGATCGAAACCTTCTCCCGATACTCCCCGCTACGCACCAAAAGCCAGGTCTCTTGGCGGGCAAAATCGGGCAAGGCAAGCACCGCCTCCTGCAGGCTGAAGAAGTCGCCCGAGCCATCCTGCGCGACCACACAATCCGGAAGGCGCAGATAGGGAGCCAGTTCCGGCAAGAGGTGCTGCACCTCGCGGGCCACCATGCGGGAGACTACATGAGCGCCCCGCACATTGAGGTGGGTATCGTCCACCTTACCATCGGGATAGAGGGGACAATGACCCGGTTCGACATGCATGAAGTAGGGAATCGACCCCTCATCCCCCAACGAGAGCAACCACTCACGCGTAAGGTGCTTCATATCGATCCAGGGAACCTGCTCCTCCTGGGCCACACGCTTCACGACAGCGGGGTACTCCCCATGACGATAGAGGAGTTCCCCCTCCCGCCAATGACGGCGCGAGATAGGGGTCATAAGCACCGGCTTAGCTCCTCGCTCGCGCACTTCGGCCACCATGCGGCGCAGATTCTCGCCATACTGTTCGGGCGAGGCATAGCGGGTCGAATCGCTCTGTTTTTGGTCATTGTGGCCGAACTGAATAAAGACATAGTCCCCTTGCGAGAGGCGGTCGAGTACCACCTGCCAACGCCCCTCCGTACGGAACGACTTGGTCGAGCGGCCATTGACGGCATGATTCTCCACGCGCAACGGTTCCGACGCAAAAGCCTGGAAGAGCTGTCCCCAGCCGCGTTCGGGATTCTCCTTTTCGAGTTTTTTATTGGCGCAGGTCGAATCACCCACCAAGAAGAGGGTTTGGGCCAAAAGCTGTATGGGCAGCAAGAGTAGCAGCAGCAACCATCCTGTTTTTTTCATGCGTAAGGCTCTTTTAGGGTTACTCTAAGCGCAGGTAATCGCTACCGGCCTTTTGGGCCTCGGTAATCTCCCGCACCAGGTAGTGGAGGTAGACCTCCAGGTTGGGATAGATCCCCTGCGGGTCGAGCGACACGGCCGCCGCATCTGCCCCATTGGCAGGATCCAATCCGAAGAGGTTTTCGTAATGGTCCGGAATACCGTCCTGATCCGTATCGGTCGAGGCAAGGGCAAGCTCTTCGCTCGTGGCACTCAAGGCAGGCCATCCGCCCACAGCCGACTGCGTGTCGATAATGCCGCCGGTCGATCCGTTACCGCCACTTGTATAGGTAGCCTTTCCATCACGGGCATCTCCTGCAAGGCGGCTGTCCACCACATCACGGCGCAACGAAGCACCCACCCATAAAAGTACCTGATCGAAGGCCTCCTGAGCCGTGTGGGTCGAGGTGTAGCAACTCTGCGTATCATCCTTGCGGATGGCTTGCAGGTGCGAGAGTTTCGCGCCGGCATAATCGCCTACACCCGTTCCATCATGCCAGTAGACTCCCTTCCAATTATCACTGTTGAGTTCCTCGGCATAGCTTCCTGCATGGTAGTTCCCCTCCAGATAAAGACGCGGGTAGTCATACTGTGTCTTTCCCGACGAGTAGTAAGAGTTGGCGTCGATGAAGTATTTACGTTGCTTTGAGGCGGGGCCGGGCTTGTAGTAGTTGCCCACCATGTTATACCAACCGCCCTCACCACCATAAGTGGAGTTGTCGCCCCAGTTGTAGACCACATTGTTGCGGTAGTCGACATGGCCGCGATAGGTTGTGATATTGCTGCTGTCGTAGATTTGCGGGTGGTCGAATCGGGGGTTTCGGCTGCTGTGGCTGGTGAGCAGGTTGTGGTGGAACGACGCGTTCTTACCGCCCCAGATACCGCCATAACCGTGGCTGCCCTTGCCGTGTACCGAATTGAGGAGCGACTCGCCCAACAAGCACCACTGCATCGTGAAGTTCCTGTTGCCATAGAAGGAGGAGCACTCGTCCGTCGACCACGACATGGAGCAGTGGTCGAGAATAATATCGCTATAATAGCGGCCCCAGATGGCATCGTTCTCCTGCTTGGCCTCATCGCCCATACGGAAACGCATATAGCGGATAATCACATTGTTGGCATTGAGTTGCACGGAGTAATCGCGCAGACAGATACCGTCGCCCGGGGCGGTCTGCCCTGCAATGGTCAGATCGCCATTTCGGATGGTCAGCGTACTCTTTAACTGGATCGTACCGGCCACATCGAAGACGATCGTACGCGCACCCGACTGGTTGATAGCCCAGCGCAACGAGCCCTCACCGCTGTCGTTGAGGTTCGTCACGTGATAGACCTTGCCTCCACGGCCTCCGGTGGTGTACATTCCTCCGCCCTCAGCACCGGGGAAGGCGCGCAACACGCCATCACTCTCCCCGGCTACGGGAAGCCCGAAATCGACATTCGATGGCGTACGGGTAGCAAAGTGCAGCCACTCCGACCAGGGGGAGTTCTCCGTGTAGGGATCACCCTCGTCGGCCAAGGCACGCACCCGAAGCTGATAAGCAGCAGCCTCATTTAAGCCCTCGATCACCACCTCGCAGGCCGAAGTCGTCTCAAACCAAAGAGCCGCTTGCAAGGAGCCCTCTTCGTAGCAGGCAACCTCATAGTTCACAGCCCCCGCAACAGCCTCCCAGTAAAGGGCTGCCGAGGTGGTCGTCAGACGGCCAAGCTGCGGTTGCGGTGCCAGCAGGCTCTCCACCGTGCGAGTTGTGAAATCCACATAGGCCGACCAAGCCGAATCCTCCTTTTCTCCCGAAGCAAGGGCCTTCAGGCGGAAGCGGTAAGACTTACCCGGGGTAAGCTCGGCCATATAGAGCGAGGTCTCTGCCACCTCACCCGCCAGCAGAGGCTGACTGCCCGTCTCTTCAAGGAGTTCGTAGCCATAGCCCGAAGCCCCCTCCACGGCCTCCCACTCGAAGGTGATCGCCTGATCGGTCAACGATCCCTCCACGATGCGGGGCGAGGGGGTTTGCAACATATTGTTCGAGATCTCTACCCTATTCGACCACTCCGATTCGAGCCAGGCCGACTGTTTGGTCGGTACGGCCTTTACACGAAAGCTGTAACGAACACCGTTCTCCACATCGAAACGGTAGCCCGCCGAATAGGCAGTTCCCGTCTCGGGGCTCTCATTGCCGCGCTGAAGCTCATAGTCATAAGCGTTGGCATGCTCGATTGCCGCCCAACGAATCGTAGCCTTGTTTCCCTCGAGCGTAACCGAAGGCTCGGGGGTCGCAAGCTGCTGAGGTGTAGGTTGTTGCTCCGGATCACCGCTACCCCCACAAGCCATCAGCAACCAGGCAGCAAGGAGCAAAAAGAGATTCTTCTTCATGATTCTATATGTTCAATAATGATCTTTCAGGCACATTGCATTATCGGAGCGTTACACTTCCCACGGCACCACGCGAGAAGTAGGCATTCTGCTCACTGATCTGCTCGGAGTCAATCTCGATGGATTGATTGTGGCTACCCGTCACACGCAGCGCCTGTTCCAACCCCTCGGGGCAGATGAAGCCCTCAGCCTTGAAGTCACGCACATTGTTGATCATCAGCGCCTCACCCTGCAACGGATAGACCTTTACATTCCGGAAGAGCACATTGGTCGACTCGTTGATCTGCGCTCCCAGATCGGCCCGGATGGCCACATTCTCGAGCTGCACATTCTCCACATTCATCTCCGGCAGGCCGTTGAAGAGCATCGCACGACGAGCACCATTACACCACACGTCGCAGATGAAGATATCGCGGAACTGCGGCGTAGTCTCATCCACAGGCTTCAGGGCCAGGTCGGTCAACTCCGCCTCGTCGCCATCGGCCAAGGCTTCAGAGGCCGACTTGCCTCCATAGAAGAGATCGAACAAGAGGGGCTCGGTGGCGATGTTGTTCATGGCGATTTGGCTGATATAAATATTGCCTACCACGCCTCCGCGGCCTCGCGTTGATTTGAAGCGCAAGCCCACATCCGTACCCGAGAACTTGCAGTTCGACACCCAGACATTCTTCACACCGCCCGACATCTCGCTGCCGACAACAAAACCGCCGTGGCCATGATAAACGGCACAGTTGTCCACAATGATATTCTCGCAGGGGATACCGCGCTTGCGGCCCGCCTCATCCTTACCGCTCTTGATGCAGATTCCGTCATCCCCCACATCAAAGACCGAGTTGGTTACGACGACATTCTTGCACGACTCGATATCGATACCGTCGCCATTCTGGGCATACCACGGGCAGCGCACAAAAATATCGTTGACGACCAGGTTGGTACACATGGCCGGATGGATATTCCAGGCAGGCGAATTCTGGAAGGTTACCCCCTCCAAGAGCACATTCTCGCAGTAGTGGATCTGCACCATCACCGGACGCAGGAAGTCGTGCATGCGCTCGAAATCCTCGCGCGTGGTGGCCCAGGTCGAGACATTCTGGTCGGCACCAGTCGTTGCACCAAACTTATAGCTCTCCGAAGGATACCACGTATCGCCGTCCTCGGAGAGAATACCTCCCGAGCGCACCAACTTTTTCCAATCGTCGGGAGCCATCTTTCCGCGCTTCACGGCACGCCAGGCATCGCCATTACCATCGATGATACCCTTACCCGTAATGGCTACGTTTTTCAGGTGATGGGCCGAGATGGGCGACTGACAGCGCCAGGTATTCAACCCCTCGAAGGTTACCTCCTGCAGGGGATAGTCGGCCGTATTGTTACTGAAGAGCAGAATGGCATTCTCATCGAGGTAGAGCTCGATATTATCCCGGAATACGATGGGGCCCGTAAACCAGACACCCGCAGGAACAACCACGCGCCCGCCACCCAAAGAGGCCAGGTGCTCGATCGCTCGTGCAAAGGGCTCGGTATTGAGGGTGATAGCATCCCCCACACCGCCAAAGTCGACCAGCGAGACCTCCCGATCAGGGATCTCGGGACGCGGCACACGCTCCATCTCGAAGGGGAGATTCTCATAGATTAGATCCAACGCCTCATTGGATGAGGGGGTCGTTTGACAGGCCATCGCAATGGCGGCCAAGGCGAAGAGCAAAGTTTTTTTCAGGTTCATGGCTATCTGTTGGTTTTGTTTTAGGTTTCTCTGATGAACAAAATTAGCGACGATTCGGCGTTTTGACTTGGATTTTTTATCGCATTAGCAGGATTTTTATTCACACCCCATCCACAAATGAGAAGAGGAGCCCCCCGAAGGCTCCCACAGGTGGCTTAGGGCAGAATCTCCAACGCCTCGGGCTGCTGCAAGGTTACCCTTTTCTCGTCGGCCTTCGAGAGGTCGAGCTCCAGTTCTCGGGCCATAAAACGATAGACCCCACGTCGTTTTTCCGGGCCGTAGTCGTGGCGTTCAGCCCCTAAATGGAGATTCTCCACCTCCCGCTCGGCGCCATAGAGGGCCCATATTTTTCGCAGGAAAGGGAATTCCGATACCGGATAAGTGGCCGTCCAATCCCCTCCATCGCTCACCACCAATAGGGGGTTGGGTGCCGCCACCGCAGCCAAGAGCTCGGTGGTGCAGCTGCCACCCGCCACCTGAGTTATCGGCACAGCACTCTCGCAGGGGCACCCGCCGTCGAAATGAGCCACCAGGTGTACCACGGGAGCCAGAATGCGGAAGCGCTCATCCTGCAGGGCCAGGAGCAGCGTATGGGTTGCACCGCCCGATCCGCCCGTAGCAGCCAGACGCTCCGGATCAATATCCCGACGCGAGGACAAGACCCAATCAGCCACAGCCTTCGACCAGAGAGCCTGCAGGCGCATCGAGCGCGGATCCTCATGCGGGAAAGGAACCGTCGAGGCGGTGGCCCCCCACCCCACAATATCAAGATCCACCGCCACAGCCCCCATGCGGGCAAAGGTGGCCATGCGGTACTGCTGATCCTCTCGAAGCCGTCCGCCGGGCCAATGACCCGCCGGGGAGATGATCAACGGATGGAGTACTTCGGTATCGAGCGGCGCATAGATGGTGCCTCCGACGAAGACCCCCGGCAGGGTCTCCAAACAGTAATTCCGGATCGTATACCCCTCCATACGGCGCTCCTCGCCCAACAGCACACGGGGCTCGGCCACCAACGAGTCGTAGAGCGGTTGCATATCGAGCATCGCCAACGCCTCGTCGATGAGTTGCCGGCGACGGCTCTCCCAGGTAGCCAGGTCGGTGCAGTATTGGCTCAGATAGGCCAAGAGACGCTCCCCCTCGGCCGGTGTGCGGCGGTAGTATTCATAGGGCTCGATGCGGTAGCGCCCCTCGGAGCGCCTTGACCACTTCAAATCGAGCGGCGCGCAGATCCCGCTAAGGCTCTCCTCCAAGGAGTAGGGTCTCAGACGTGCATCGGCATAGGGCAATTGCAGCGTGTCGGCCGAAAAGCGCCGCTCCTCGATGCGTACCCCGAAGCGCTCCTCCAACCCCCTGATCACCTCCCTCAAAGGGCGTATAAAGCGATTCTCATAGCGCGGCTGCGCCAAAAGGCTCTCACTCCAAAGAAGTGTAAAGAGCAGCAAAAGGGAGTGTTTCAGCAATCGTCCAAGCAGCATATCAGAGCGTGTTAAGAGGTTGATCTCCTACAAAGGTATAAATTTTTCGGCGCATAATTTTGTTTTTCGGCAAAAAGATTCTATATTTGCACACCCAATCGGAGATAGTACCGTTTTGGGTTGCCCGGAGAGGTGGGTGAGTGGCTGAAACCACCGGTTTGCTAAACCGACGTACCTGAT
>CAZRJU010000035.1:0-14910 GCA_964600455.1 uncultured Alistipes sp.
CTTTTCTTCCATAGCTTTACCTTTTTTTGTGTAACGCTATTTCAGGACGGGACACCTATAGGCACAAAAAAGGGTAAGCTACTTATATCGCACCGCTACAACCACATACCCTTGCTTGCTTCCGCACCTGGGGGAGTCTGTAGGAGCTGGTCGTATAAGACTTACCCGGGCACAAAGGTAGAAAAATTTATTATCTTTGCAAAAAAAATTGAAGAAAGCATGAAAAAAACACTGCTGCGTGTCTTGTTTGTCGGCCTCTTTTTGGGGGGCGCAATGGCGCTTTGGGGGATCATCTCCTTCAAGGGAAATGCCGTAACGAAGCCCGGTTCGCTCTATCTCTCGTCGCGTTCGACCTATGGGGTGCTGATGGACTCCCTCAAGCCGCGTATTCGCCATCACTTCGCCTTTGATCTCTATGCCAAGCGGCTGAATTTAGAGCAGACCTTCGAGGCCGGGCACTACACCCTCAGCGAGGGGCAGGATGTGATTGAATTGGTGCGGATGCTGAAGTTGGGGCTCCAGACGCCGGTGCGCGTGACGATGAACAATGTGAAGATTCCGCCTCATTTGGCCGCCAAACTTGCCCGGCAGCTCGATGCCGACTCCCTGCAACTGATCGAGGCGCTCACATCGAAGGAGTTGGCCCGTGAGGTGGGCTTCGATTCGCTCACCCTCTTCTCGATGTTCCTGCCCGACACCTACGAGCTCTACTGGACCACCACCCCCGAGGAGTTTCTGCATCGCATGCGGCGCGAGTATGACCGCTTTTGGAACGAGGAGCGTGAGGCGCAGCGCAAGCGCACGGGCCTGAGCCGTTTGGAGGTGATGACTCTCGCATCGATTGTCTATGAGGAGACCCGCAAGGCCGATGAGATGCCGCGTGTGGCGGGTGTCTACATGAATCGCCTTCGGAAGGGGATGCCCCTTCAGGCCGATCCGACGATCAAATATGCCATGCAGGATTTCACCCTGCGTCGCATCCTGAAGAAGCACCTCAAGACCCCTTCGCCCTACAATACCTACTTAAATAAGGGGCTGCCCCCCTCGCCGATCTGCATGCCCGGACGCGAGGCCATTGAGGCGGTACTCAACTACGAGCGCCACAACTACCTCTTCTTCTGTGCCCGCCCGACCTTTGACGGCTACCACAACTTTGCGGTCAGCTACTCCGAGCATCTGAAGAATGCCCGGGCCTATGCGGCGGAGCTTAATCGCAGAAAAATTAAGTAGGCCGGCTGTCGATAGACGAACCTCCAGTCTCTACGGATAGCATCGAGGTTAGAGGAAAAATAATTTTGAATTTTGAATTCAGAATTTTGAATTTTTTATATCTTTGTCCTTATGTTGCTCAAGCTATACGATAAGAATCCCTCGGAGAAGCGCCTCGATGAGGTGGTGCGTCTCCTGGAGCGCGGCGGGGTAGTGATCTATCCCACCGACTCGGTCTACGCTTTTGGCTGTTCGTTGCACGCCCCCAAGGCTATTGAGGCGATACGACGCATCAAGGGGAAGGTGGCCGAGGAGTTCTCGGTGCTCTTTGAGAGCCTTTCGCAGGTGGCCGACTACTGCCGCATGGAGAACGATACGTTTCGTCTGCTGAAGCGCAACCTGCCGGGCCCCTTTGTCTTTATCCTGCCGGCCCTCTCGAATATGCCCGATAAGGCCCTTTCGAAGCGCAAGACCATTGGCGTAAGAATCCCCGACAATGCCATTGCCCGGGCCTTGGTGGAGCGTTTGGGGGTGCCGATGCTGACCACCTCGGTCGAGATTGTGGTGGGCGAGGAGGAGTATGCCACCGACCCCGAACTGATGGAGGAGCGTTTCGCCGGTGAGGTCGACCTGATCATTGATGGCGGTTATGGGTCGACGGGGCATACCACGCTGGTCGATATGACGGGGGATGAACCCGAGCTACTGCGCGAGGGAGTGGGAGAACTGAAATAGAAACAACTAAAAAATAGAAACAATGAAAAAAGAGACTTTTTGGAGAGAGACCAGCCGATACGGAGCCATGATCGGTGGTGTCGAGGTGGTTTGTGCCCTGCTTAAGATGTTGACCGTATCCACGCCGTGGCTTTCGATGTTGCTCTCGTTGATGAGCACGGCCCTGCTCGTAACGTTGCTTTACCTCTTTACGAAGCGTCGCTCGATGCTCTATGGCGAGGCTG
Organism: uncultured Alistipes sp.; assembly: GCA_964600455.1. GTDB lineage: Bacteria > Bacteroidota > Bacteroidia > Bacteroidales > Rikenellaceae > Alistipes. Next base: position 2,169 of record CAZRJU010000035.1, read on the forward strand.
AGGGTTACTCCTATGGCGATGGTCTGAAGTTCATCATCTCGCTTTCGCTCTTTGCCGGTATTATTCTGGGGGCTTACGAGATCTTTGCCCGCAATATGCTCTTTGTGGAGATCTATCGTGAGGCGATGAATCTGCAACTCTTGGCTTTCCAGCAGAACCCGATGCTGACGCAGGGAATGTCGCTCTCGGAGATCAAGGAGTTGTTCGAGTCGATCATGTTCTCGCCTCTCTGGGTGGTCTTTTCGGCGGTTCTCGGCCTCTTCTTCTCGTACCTCTTCTTTGGCCTCTTTATAGCCGCCTTTACGCGCCGCGAGGTCAACGTATTCAGCTCGGAGGAGTAGACCGGAATGGAGCAGAGGTTGGATATATCGGTGGTGGTTCCCCTCTTCAATGAGGCGGAGTCGCTGCCCGAGTTGATGGCCTGGATCGACCGTGTGGCGGTGGCCAACAAACTGAGCTATGAGGTGGTGATGGTCGACGACGGTTCTACGGACAACTCCTGGGAGGTGATCGAGGAGCTTAAGAAAAGCTATCCTGCACTGCGGGCCATCGGTTTTCAGCGCAACTACGGCAAGTCGGGAGCCCTCTATTGTGGCTTCGAAGCGGCTCGCGGTGAGGTGGTCTTTACGATGGACGCTGATCTGCAGGATTCGCCCGATGAGATTCCCGAGATGCGCCGTATGATCCTCGAAGAGGGGTATGACCTGGTTTCGGGATGGAAGAAACGCCGTTATGATCCGATCGGCAAGCGTTGGCCCAGCAAGTTCTTTAACCTGACGGCCCGCCTCTTTTCAGGGATTCGGCTGCACGACTTCAACTGCGGCCTGAAGGCCTACCGCCGCAAGGTTGTCAAGTCGATTGAGGTCTATGGCGAGATGCACCGCTATATTCCGATTTTAGCCAAGCAGGCCGGCTTCAAGCGTATCGGGGAGAAGGTGGTGGAGCATCGCGCCCGTAAGTATGGCTACTCGAAATTCGGCTTGGAGCGTATGGTGAAGGGGTATCTGGATCTGATTACCGTCTCGTTCCTCTCGCGCTTTGGCCGTTCGCCCATGTACTTCTTCGGCTCGCTCGGTACGCTGATGTTTCTGGTGGGTGGTTGCACCACAATCTGGATCATTGCGGCCAAACTCTACAAGCAGGCCCAGGGGTTGCCCTTACGGGGGGTTACTGAACAACCGCTCTTTTATTTGGCAATCCTTTGTGTGGTGCTGGGCGTGCAGCTCTTCCTGGCCGGATTCTTAGGTGAGTTGATCAACCGTTCGGCCGCCGATCGAAATCGCTATCTGATTGATAAGAAAATAAACGAATAAAAAGCTATGATTCAACGTATTCAGACCGTTTATATGTTGCTTGCGGCCCTGCTTTGCGGCCTCATGTTCCTCTTCCCGCTCATGTGGTTTGTGTCGGGTGCGGCGCAAATTACGCTCGGAGCCTGCTCCTTGATGCAGGAAGAGGTGGTGGTGGGCGATACTCCCCTCTATTTCACTTTGCTGGTGGGGGCCTCCGCCCTGCTCCCCTTTGTTACGATTTTCCTCTATAAGCGTCGCCTCTTGCAGATACGCCTTTGTGCCGTGGAGGCTGTGCTCCTCTTCGGGGTGCTTACGATGGAGGCGCTACTCTATTGGGGGCCTCAGGAGTTGCAGCGTGGCGGCTTGATGCCGGCCTCGTTTATCCCTGTAGCGGCGCTCTTCCTCACCTGGTTGGCCGCTCGGGCTACCTTTAAGGATGAGATGTTGGTGCGCTCTCTCTCGCGTATCCGATAGGGGGTATCCTGCCGCAGAACGAAAAGACAGAAGAGCTGCGATCGAATCTACTCGATCAGCAGCTCTTCGGCTTTTACTTTGGGAACATAGTGCACCCCGTTCTCCCGGTAGTAGGTGTGGGGTTCGGAGGCCGAGATGGGGACAAGTTCGATCTTGTCAATCCCCTTGCCGATGGCCAGAATCAAAAGCGGAGAGTAGGGGAGATTGAGCGAAGAGCGAACTGCCTCGCGGTCGAAAGCTCCGATGCAGATGCCGTTGAGCCCGATCTCGACAGCTTGCAGGAGCATTGTTTGGACCGAGATACCGAGGTCGATGCTCACGTAGCGATCCTCCTCGCAGGTGGCACAGATGACGATAAAGGCGCGCGGTTCCTGACCTTTGAGCGGAAGTCCAAGGTGGGGTAAGGCTCCTCCCAAACGAATGTGTGGCAATACCTTGTCGGCCTCATCCTCAAGTACTGCTCGAAATCGCAGCACCTGCCCGTTTCGGGCCGAGGGGATGCGTGTGTTGACCTCGACAAGGCGCAGGAGTTGATCCCGCCTCACCTTGAATGTGGGGTCGTAGCCGCGGTGGCTGCGATTCTTCGTGATCAGGCGCGTGAGCGATCCTACGCCCTTCCCCTGCTTGGTCGAGGGCTTCTCGCGCCACTCCTCCATCTTTTTTTCCAAATAGTTATCCGCCATCTTCTTGTCTTCCTCTTTTTGGTTCAATATAGAGCAAAGGTAGCACTTTTTTTCGCAAAGAGGGGGCGGAATCCAAAAAAGATTGTTATCTTTGTCCTATATGGGGCCGCCTAAGAGCCCATGAACGAACATTAAACAAGCGACTAATCGTGCAATTGATCCTACTCTCCGGAGGCTCCGGAAAGCGTCTGTGGCCCCTTTCGAACGATACCCGTTCGAAACAGTTCCTGCGTTTGCTGCATCATCCTGACGGTCAGACCGAGTCGATGGTGCAGCGTGTGATGCGCCAGATTCGGGAGGCCGGTCTGCAAGGGGGGGTTACGATCGCCACCAGCGAATCGCAGCGTGATGCCCTTACCTGTCAGGTGGGTTCGCACATCAGCTTGGTTACCGAGCCCGAACGCCGCGATACCTTTCCCGCCATTTTGTTGGCCTCGGCCTCTCTCTTGCTCGAAAAGGGGTGCGGTGAGGAGGAGGTGGTTGTTGTGCTCCCTTGTGATAGCTATACCGAGGCGGGCTATTTTCATGCTGTGGGACGTATGGCCGAGGCGGCCGAGGCGGGAGTGGCCGATCTGATACTGATGGGTATCCACCCGACCGAGCCCTCGGATGAGTTGGGTTATATCCTGCCGGCGGCGGGGAGTGGTAGTGGCGAGGTCTTCCCCGTAGCCTCCTTTGTGGAGAAGCCCGACTTGCCGACTGCCGAGTCGCTGATCGCCCGCGGGGCCTATTGGAATGGCGGTGTCTTTGCCTTCCGTTTGGGCTATATGGCCCGCTTGATGCGTGCCTACACGACCGCCTCCACGATCGAAGAGTTTAAGGCGCAATACAGCTCTCTGCCCCTGATCAGTTTTGACTATGAGGTGGCCGAGAAGGCCACTTCATTGGCAATGGTTCCCTATGAAGGGGCTTGGAAGGATCTGGGTACCTGGCGTACGCTGGTCGAGGAGATCTCCGAACCGGTAATCGGCAATGCACGTCTTGATGAGAGTTCGACCAATACCCACGTAATAAATGAGTTGGGGCAGCCTATCTTATGTCTTGGTGTACATGATATGATTGTGGCGGCATCGCCCGACGGTATTTTGGTGTGCGACAAGGCCACGAGCAAGGAGCTGAAACCGAAGGTGGAGAGTTTGTCCTTGCGCACGATGTACGAGGAGCGCCGTTGGGGCACCTACCGCGTGCTGGAGCATACGCACTATCCCGATGGTCACCAGTCGCTCACCAAACACCTCCACCTAAACGCCGGCTGTTCGATCAGCTATCAAACCCATGCCTGCCGCGAAGAGGTGTGGACTTTTATCGATGGCGAAGGGCTTTTGGTGCTCGAGGGCGAGGTGAGCCGTGTGGGGAGAGGCTCGGTAGCCCATATCCGTCGCGGGGAGTTGCATGCCGTCAAGGCGCTTACGGATCTCGAGATTATCGAGGTGCAGTCGGGCGATCGCCTGATCGAGGAGGATATTCAGCGTTACGATTGGGATTGGGAGCGGATTTTGTAACCGTTTTTTAACATCGAATACCTGGAGGCGGAGGAATCCGCCTTTTTGCTTTATAATGAGCGGGTTATTGCTTTTCTGTCGGCTTTTTCTAAGGGCAGAATATCTCGAAAAAACCTCTTCTGTGTCGTTTTTGGAAAGCCGTATTTTGAAAAAATTTTCTTATCTTTGCAAGGTTGATTTAGTGAAATAATAACTGTAATTTTATGAGTATCAAGAAGATGAGAAAAACGTTTTTTCAGTTCGCTTGCGCAGCTCTTGTGCTTGCGTTTACGGCGTGTGGTGAGGCTCCTACCGCTCCGGTAGCCCTTCCCTATGCATCGCAGACCATTGCTCTTGCTTCGGCCGAGGTAGATGCCTTCTACTCGGCATCGATTCGTGGTCGTCAGGACATCAGCATTATGCCTCAGGTGGGCGGTACCATTTCGCAGGTAGCCGTTACCGAGGGTCAGGTTGTTCGTGCCGGTCAGACCCTTTTCGTGATCGATCAGGTGCCTTATCGTGCTGCTTTGGCTACGGCCGAGGCCAACGTACAGGCGGCTCAGGCCGGTGTAGCTACCGCTCAGCTCACCTTCGATAGCAAGCAGGAGCTTCACGCCCGCAACGTGGTTTCGACCTACGACCTGCGCTTGGCCGAGAACCAGCTCTTGACAGCCAAGGCCGCTCTGGCCCAGGCCGAGGCTCAGGCTGTAAATGCCCGTAACAGCCTCAGCTATACTGTAGTGAAGGCTCCGGCCAATGGCGTGGTGGGTACGATCCCCTTCCGCGTGGGTGCTTTGGTAGGCCCCTCGATGCCCCATCCCCTGACCACCGTGTCGGATAACTCGCAGATGTATGTCTACTTCTCGATGACCGAGAACCAACTGCTCAACTTAACGCGCAAGTATGGTTCGATGGAGGCAGCCCTGAAGGCCCTCCCGCAGCTTGAGCTGCAGCTCAACGATGGCTCGATCTACGAGCACCCGGGTAAGATCGAGTCGATCAGCGGTGTGATCGACCAGAATACGGGCGCTATCTCGTTGCGTGCCGTATTCCCCAATCCGGGTCGTCTGCTCCATAGCGGCGGTTCGGGTAACGTGGTACTCCGTCAGCACTATGCCGACTGCGTGGTAATCCCCTGCATCGCCACCTTCGAGGTGCAGGATCGCGTCTTTGTCTACACGGTAGTGGAGGGCAAGGCTACGGCCAAGATGGTCGAGGTGATGAAGTACGACGGCCAGCACTATATTGTCAAGAGCGGTCTTGAGCCCGGTGAGGTGATCATCACCGAGGGTGTTGCCATGCTGCGCGAGGGTACTCCTGTTACCCTGAAGTCGGAGGTGGCTGCTGCCCCGGCCGAGGCTCCTGTAACCAACGAAACGGAGGAGTAGCCCTATGAATCTGAAACACTTTATCGACCGTCCCGTACTCTCGACGGTCATCTCGGTACTCATTATGCTTGCGGGTATCATCGGCCTTGTGTCGTTGCCCATTGAGCAGTATCCCAACATCGCTCCGCCGACCGTGATGGTGATGACCTCCTATCCGGGTGCGTCGGCCGAGACGATTCAGAAGTCGGTAGTGGCTCCCCTGGAGGAGCAGATCAACGGTGTGGAGAATATGACCTATATGACCTCCACGTCGTCGAATGCCGGTAGTGTAACCATTACGGTCTATTTCAAGCAGGGTACCGACCCCGATATGGCGGCTGTGAATGTGCAGAACCGTGTGTCGCGTGCTACGTCGGTGCTGCCGGCCGAGGTAAACCGTGTGGGTGTGCAGGTAATCAAGCGTCAGACCTCTATCATCAAGGTATTGGGTATCTACTCGCCGGATAAGAGTTATGACGAGGCTTTCCTGGCCAACTACTTCATGAATAACATCCAGCCCCAGTTGCTGCGTATCAACGGTGTGGGTGAGTGCGTTACGCTGGGTGCCAAGTACTCGATGCGTATCTGGCTCAAGCCCGATGTGATGGCGCAGTACGGCCTGGTTCCTTCGGATATTACGGGTATTCTCTCCGAGCAGAACATCGAGTCCTCGACGGGTAACTTGGGCGAGAACACCGACAACACCTTCCAGTATACGATGCGTTACACGGGTCGTAAGGTGATGCCCGAGGAGTTCGACCAGATCGTGATCAAGTCGCTTCCTTCGGGTGAGGTACTTCGCCTCAAGGATGTGGCCCGCGTAGAGTTCGGGCAGGAGAACTACGCCTACTCGGGCGGTGTGAATGGCGCTCCGGGTGTTGCCTCGCTGATCTTCCAGACGGCCGGCTCGAATGCTACCGAGGTGCTGAAGAATATCGACAAGCTGATCGCCCAGGAGCAGGAGAAGGCTCCCAAGGGGGTGGAGTTCGCCAGTATTCAGGATATCAACGACTTCCTCTTTGCTTCGATCCACGAGGTGATCAAGACCCTCTTTGAGGCCATTATCCTCGTTATTCTGGTCGTATATATCTTCTTGCAGGATCTGCGTTCGACGCTGATCCCCTTGATCTCGATCATCGTATCGTTGGTGGGTACCTTTGCCTTCATGATTCTTGCCGGCTTCTCGATCAACCTCCTCACGCTCTTCGCTTTGGTGTTGGTGATCGGTACGGTGGTGGATGATGCGATCATTGTGGTCGAGGCTGTGCAGGCCCGCTTCGATGTGGGCTACAAATCCTCCTACATGGCGACGGTGGATGCCATGGGCGGTATTACTTCGGCCATCATCACCTCGTCGCTCGTCTTTATGGCGGTGTTTATCCCCGTGTCGATGATGGGCGGTACGTCGGGTGTCTTCTATACGCAGTTCGGTATCACGATGGCGGTGGCCGTAGGTATCTCGGCCATCAACGCCTTGACGCTCTCGCCGGCCCTCTGTGCCATGCTGCTCAAGCCCTATGTGGATGAGGATGGCAACGAGAAGGAGAACTTCGCAGCCCGCTTCCGTAAGGCCTACAACACGGCCTTCGGTGCCATGGTGAAGAAGTATCAGCGTGGTGTGATGTTCTTCATCAAGAAGAAGTGGTTGCTCTGGGGTACGCTGTTGGTCTCGTTCGTGGCGATGGTCTTCCTCTTCTCGACCACCAAGACGGGTCTGATCCCCACCGAGGATCAGGGTACGATCATGATCAACGTGACGGCCACTCCGGGTTCGACCCTCGAGCAGACCCGCAGCATTATGGACGAGGTGGAGCGACGTGTCAGTGCGTTGCCTCAGGTGCGTATCTACAATAAAGTCTCCGGTTATGGCCTGTTGGCCGGTCAAGGCTCCTCGTACGGTATGCTTATCGTGAAGTTGAAGGATTGGTCGGAGCGTCCCGAGAAGGAGGATCACGTCTCCCACCTGAGTAAGGTGATTATGGGCATGTGTGCCGATATCAAGGATGCCCAGGTAATCGCAATCGTACCGCCGATGATCTCGGGCTACGGTACCTCGAATGGTTTCTCGATGCATGTGCAGGATCTCAACGGTGTTGATGTTCGTGAACTCTACGGGGTTACCATGCAGTTCCTCGGTGCTTTGAATCAGCGTCCCGAGATCAAGATGGCCTACACGACCTACAACGTGAACTTCCCGCAGTACATGGTGGATGTGGATGCCGCCAAGTGTAAGCGTGCCGGCATCTCACCGGCCGAGGTGCTCTCCACAATCGGAGGTTACTATGGCGGTCAGTATGTATCGAACATGAACCGCTTCTCGAAGATCTACCGTGTGATGATCCAGGCCGAGGCGGATGATCGTAAGGATATCGAGTCGCTCGACAACGTATTTGTACGTGTGAACGGCAAGATGGCTCCGGTAAGCCAGTTCGTTACCTTGGAGAAGATCTATGGCCCCGAGACGATGAGCCGCTTCAACATGTATAACTCGATTGCCGTGAATGGTGAGGCGGCCGATGGTTACTCGTCGGGTGACGCCATCCGTGCCATCAAGGAGACGGCAGCTCAGGTGCTGCCGCGTGGTTACGGCTATGAGTTCGCCGACCTGACGCGTGAGGAGGATCAGACCTCGAATACCGCACTGGTGGTTTATGTGATCTGCGTTGTGCTGATCTACCTCTTGCTGGCTGCCCTCTATGAGAGCTACCTGATTCCGTTGGCCGTGCTTCTCTCCGTACCGGCCGGTCTGATGGGCTCGTTGCTCTTTGCCAAGTTCTTCGGTCTGGAGAACAATATCTACCTCCAGACGGGTATGATCATGATCATCGGTCTGTTGTCCAAGACGGCTATTCTGCTTACGGAGTATGCCACGGAGCGTCGTAAGGCGGGCATGACCCTCACACAGGCCGCAGTGGCTGCCTCGAAGGCTCGTCTGCGCCCGATCCTGATGACCGTGCTCACGATGATCTTCGGTATGTTGCCGCTGATGTTCTCGACGGGTGTGGGTGCCAACGGTAACTCGTCGCTCGGTACGGGCGTTGTGGGTGGTATGATTGTGGGTACGCTGGCGCTGCTCTTCCTGGTGCCGGGCCTCTTCATCGCCTTCCAGTGGTTGCAGGAGAAGATTACCCCGATTCACATCACCAACAATCCCGATTGGGCCATCCAGTCCGAGATTGAGGAGGTTAATGCAGTTTTGGAAGAGGAAAAATAAGGAGAAATGTCTATGAAACGAATCATTCTGATATGCAGCGTGGCTCTCTTTGCGAGCTGCGGCATCTATAAGCCCTATTCGCGCCCCGAGGAGGTAAAGACCGATAACCTCTATGGTGCCGATTACGAGGCCGTGGAGGAGACTTCGCTGGCCGATCTGGAGTGGAAGGAGATCTTTACCGACCCCCGGTTGCAGCAGCTCATCGAGCGTGCTTTAGAGCAGAACAGCGATATGCAGTCGGCTCACTGGCGCATCAAGGAGGCTGAGGCTGCCCTCAAGTCGGCCCGCTTGGCCTTCCTGCCCTCGTTTAATTTTGCTCCCAATGGCGGCGTTTCGAGCTTCGATAACTCGGCCGGAGTATGGACTTACACGGTACCCTTGGCTGCTTCGTGGCAGATCGACATCTTTGGCGGTATCAACAACGCCAAGCGTCGTGCCAAGGCCACATATGCCCTTTCGCAGGAGTATCGTCAGGCTGTGCGCACGCAGATCATCGCCGGGGTGGGTAACCTCTACTACACGCTCCTGATGCTCGATAGCCAGTATCTGGTTACGGCCCGCACAGCCGAGTCGTTGCAGGAGAGCGCCGAGACGATGGCCGCCATGATGGAGGCCGGTATGGCCAACCGTGCAGCCGTTACCCAGATCGAGGCTGCGGCTTATGCCACCAACGCGGCCCTCTACGATCTGGAGTACTCGATCCGCGAGGTGGAGAACAGCCTCTGTGCCGTGTTGGGCGAGGTGCCTCACACGATCGAGCGTTCGACCCTTGAGGAGCAGCAGGTTCCGGCTCACATGTCGGCAGGCATCCCCTTGCAGATGCTCTCGCTGCGTCCCGACGTGCGCATGGCTGAGCTTTCGCTCGAGCAGGCCTTCTACACGACCGCTGCATCGCGTTCGGCGCTCTATCCCACCCTCACGCTTGAGGGCGTGTTGGGCTGGACGAACAATGCCGGTTCGATGGTGATCAATCCGGGTAAGATGATCCTCTCGGCTGCCGGTTCGTTGGTGGCCCCGATCTTCAACGGTGGCCGAGCCCGTGCCCAACTCAAGATTGCCAAGGCCCAGCAGCAGGAGGCGTTGATCGCCTTCCAGCAGACGCTGCTCAATGCCGGTGGGGAGGTGAATAACGCCTTGATGAAGGTGCAGACCCTGCTCTCGAAGCGCGATCTGAGGGCCAAGCAGATCGAGGCCCTGGAGGCTGCCTACGAGAGCACGCAGCTCTTGATGGATCACGGTTCGACGACCTACTTGGAGGTGTTGACTGCCGAGCAGAATCTCCTCTCGGGTCGTACGGCGGCCATTACCGATAAGTTGGAGGAGTTGCAGGCCATGATCACACTCTACACCTCGTTGGGTGGAGGTCGTGAGGCCGAGACGGAGGAGAAGTAGTCCCTCCTTTGTCGCAGAGAAAGACGAGGGTGTTGCCACGAAAGCGGGTAACACCCTTGCTTATTTTCGTTTCTGCTTTGTCGTTTCGTAAGAAAGCCCTATCTTTGCCTGTTGGTTAATGAATAACACCCTGAACTATGGATATTAAAAAGTGTCGTTTCGAGACCCGCCAGATTCATGCGGGGCTCAATGTGCAGGAGCCTACCGGTGCACGCGGCGTGGCCATCTATCCCACGGCAGCCTACCGTTTTCGCTCGTGCGACCATGCCGCCCATCTCTTTGAACTCTCCGAAGGGGGCAACATCTATACCCGTCTGCAAAACCCTACGACCACAGCCTATGAGGAGCGTATCGCGGCTCTCTATGGCGGTGTGGGGGCTTTAGCCCTCTCGTCGGGCATGTCGGCCATCCTGATTACGGTGCTCTCGTTGGCCCGTAGCGGGGAGAATATTGTCGCTTCGCCCTACCTCTATGGCGGCACCTACAACCAGTTCCGCCACTCGCTCAGCAAGTTGGGAATCGAGGTGCGTATTGCCGAAAGCCCCACCCCCGAGGCCTTTGATGCCTTGGTCGATGAGCATACCAAGGCCCTCTATGTGGAGAGCATGGGCAATCCGACTTGTGCCGTGCCCGACCTGGAGGGACTCTCCCGCGTGGCTAACAAGCACGACATCCCCTTTGTGGTGGATAACACCTTTGGTGCAGCCGGCTACCTCTGCAACCCCTTCGACTGGGGAGCGCATATCGTGGTCGACTCGGCAACGAAGTGGATCAACGGCCACGGAACCTCGATGGGGGGTGTGATCGTTGATGGCGGCACCTACAACTGGGGCAACGGCAAGTTCCCCTCGATCGACGGCCCCTCGGAGGGGTATCATGGCCTGAATCTCTATGAGGCTTTCGGTGCCGCAGCCTTTATCGTGAAGTGTCGTGTGGATGGCTTGCGCGACTTCGGTTGCTGCCCCTCGCCCTTCGACTCCTACCTGATGATGATCGGCCTGGAGACCCTCTCTTTGCGCGTAAAGCACGAGGTGGAGTCGACCCGCAGATTGGCCGAGTATTGCCGTCAAAGCCCCTATGTGGAGCGTGTAAGCTGGGTGGGTTTCGAGGATCACCCGAGCTATGCAATGGCCCAAAAATACTATCGTTTTGGCTCCTCGGCGGTCTTTACCATCGAGCTGAAGGGTACGTTAGAGAGTACCGTGCGCTTTGTGGAGAGCCTCCGTCTGGCCGCCCATATGACCATGATCGGTGATTCGATCACGGTGGTTACCCATCCCGCTTCGACCACCCATAAGCAACTCAGCAAGGTCGATTTGCAGGCTGCCGGTGTAACGCCCACCCTGTTGCGTATCTCCTTGGGCTTGGAGCATGTGGAGGATCTGATTGCCGACTTTGAACACGCCTTTTCAGCGATCGAGTAATGCACCTGTATCACCATCGTCAACCCTTTGCCTTGGAGCGTGGGGGACTCCTCCCGGAACTGGAGATCGCCTACCACACCTACGGGACTTTGAACCCCGAGCGGGATAATGTCCTCTGGGTGTGCCATGCCCTGACGGCCAACTCCGATGTGGCCGATTGGTGGCCCCATACGGTGGAGCAGGGGCGTTTTCTCGACCCGCAACGCCACTTTATCGTCTGTGCCAATATCTTGGGTTCGTGCTACGGCTCGACGGGCCCCCTGAGCCCCGATCCCCGGAGCGGCCGGCCCCGCTATGGTGCCTTTCCGAAACTCACGATGCGTGATTTGGTGCGGGCGCATGCCCTCTTGGCCGACCATCTCGGCATTACGCGGATCAAGGCCCTGATCGGAAGCTCGGTCGGGGGATTTCAGGCCGTGGAGTGGGCGGTGATGGAGCCCGAGCGCATCGAGCGCCTGGTCTTGATTGCCACCTCGGCGAAGGCCACTCCCTGGCAGATAGCCATCGACCAGACCCAGCGTATGGCCATCGAGGCCGATGCCTCCCTGGGTGAGCCCCGCCCGGATGCCGGGCAGCGAGGATTGGCCGCAGCACGCGCCATCGGGCTTTTGACCTACCGGGGGACCGAAGGCTATAACCTCACCCAGCAGGAGCCCGAGGGGGTGGAGCGTTACGAAAACTTCCGTGCCTGCACCTACCAGAGCTATCAGGGCGAGAAGCTCTGCCGACGATTCGATGCCTACTCCTATCTCTCGATTCTCGATACGTTTGACACCCACGATGTGGGGCGCGGACGAGGTGGGGTAGCGGCTGCTTTGGCCACCATCACCGCTTCGACCTTGGTGGTCGGGATCACCTCCGATCTGATTTTTACGCCGGCTGAGATGCGGGAGTTGGCTCGTCAAATCCCCCAAAGTCGCTACCTGGAACTTGAGTCGGCCTTTGGGCACGATGGCTTCTTGGTGGAGCATGAGGCCCTGAATGAGATGCTGCTGCCCTTTATCGGATAGCTTTAGCATGAAAACAGTAGGGGGGATTCCGTTTTGGAATCCCCCTGCTTCTTTTTAGGTCGGTAAGCCTTTATTTCTCCTCCGGCTTTACTAACGAGAGGTAGAGTTCATCGAGTTGGGCTTGATCCACAAAGCCCGGAGCGTCGAGCATCACGTCGCGGCCGGCATTGTTCTTCGGGAAGGCGATGTAGTCGCGGATCGACTCCGAGCCGCCAAAGAGCGAGCAGAGACGGTCGAAACCGAAGGCCAAACCACCGTGCGGAGGAGCACCAAACTTAAAGGCATTCATCAGGAAGCCGAACTGCTCCTGTGCCTTCTCAGGGGTGAAGCCCAGGCACTTGAAGATCGTGGCCTGCAACTGTGCATCGTGGATACGGATCGAACCACCACCGATCTCCGTGCCGT
>CAZRJU010000036.1:0-14737 GCA_964600455.1 uncultured Alistipes sp.
GTGTTTGCCGATCTGGGTGATGATACAAACGTGCAGAATCTGCAGTTTGCCATGGTGTCGAATGCTATCAATTCCAACCCTGTATATCCCATCAACCCCTCCTTTGAGTATACCGATACAGCCGTACTAGTAAAATGTTGGCCTTTATTAAAGACGAAATGGGGACAAGGAAACCCATACAATTACTATTGTACAAAAGATAATTTAGACGGAAGTACTACGCAATATGTTGCCGGGTGTGTTCCCGTTGCGGTAGCTCAAATTCTTGCATCGTTAGCTTATCACCAAAATTTTAGGCGACCTTTCTATTCCATAGAACACGATGGGCTCACCTACTCGATGGACTTAAATACAATCGCTACCGTCATCACAGACACGATGAAATACAATCCTTATGAGTACACATCGGGATCGCTTGCGATTGCCGAAACAATTAGAGCGATCGGACTGGCTCTAAATGCCTCCTATGGAGTCCAATCAACGGGGGCTTCCAGTGAAAATGTTCCCGACTTCTTAGAGGAGCTTGGAATAAATGTTGAAATCCCCGATACTCTCGAATTATTACCACTAACAGAAGAGATTGCGTTCGACATGATTGTCAATAAGAATTACCCTCTTTATACACGAGGAAAAAGATTACAGGAGAATGGTACCCCAATAGGGCATGCCTTTGTTTTAGACGGATGGCTACGAATGGAATATACTCAAACGGGAGGATATATGACCCCAAATGTAAGACGTCTGCGTTTCAATTTAGCCCATGTAAATTTTGGCTATAAAGGGAATTTTGACGGTTATTACCTTTTAGATGGTTTTGATATGGCCACCACCGAGTTTGATGACTACATAGAGGAGGGGGACAACCCTGCCGTATCTGCAAGTCGTAATTACAACATGGCTATTGAGTGTATACCGTTTGGTTTATAATTATTTCGCCTATGAAAACGATGTTTTTATCTTTGCTATTAGCTGCTATGACTATAGCCGGAACCGGGTGTTCCGACTCCGATGCGCATAAGGGTGCGGAGAAGCCTCTGCCAGTAAACGAACTCGAGGCTACAGCTAAGGCCATGGAGGCCCTTATCGAGCAGTATGGGCAATACCCTTACGAAGAGGTGGGTGCCCTTTTGAGAGGAGCATGGCGTGTAGATTGCTCTTTGCTCTATAGTGTTGACTATGCTGAGCCCCTTGAGGTTGATCTCCCGATGGGAACGACTTTGCTACCAGATAAGGAGGAATGCTTCCTTGCGTTTTACCCAGAAGGCAACATCTATCTTTACGCCTATAACACTGACTACTCCTTAAAGCAACGAACCGATGGGACCTGGCGTTTTAATGGACGCACAGAAGAGCTCACCCTTGCCTTTCCCGAAGAGAGCTATGGAGTTCGGTTACGTGCCGTTGGCGGTGAATCTTTGATTTTGGAGTGGACAAACGGAGAGCGGGCGATGCGTACACTATTCAAGTTTCATCCTGTAAAGGAGTTGATCGATAGTTTTGAAGTTGAGAGGATAACTCTTCGAGTCAACAGCGCTATATCCGGGGGGGCTGATTATGACCGCGAGCAGGCTGCTAAGGTTTTGATTGGCGAGTGGCGCCCAAATACAGACTTGGAATATGATCAAAATTGGGAGCGGATAATTTCTTGTCCCATAGTGGATAACTACATGTTTATCGATGGCGGTATTTATCCCTATTTAACAATCTCGGCAGATGGTACCTATCTGCGCCACTACGAGGTGGAGGATCCTTCCTTCGGAGATGGCGGCTACATCGAGAATCGAGGCGATTGGCAATTCGACCCCATGACTGAGGAGCTGATTTTTACGGGTGAATATGTAAACACGTTCAAAATCAGGGCACTGACGGAGCGTTATTTTGTTGCTGATTATTACGACAAGATAAACAAAGACAATCACCGTGCGATCTATGAACGACGCTAAAACGGGGTAAAAGTCAGCCCAAACGAAAGACGCTTCACAACAAGAACTAAAAAAGATTAACCATGAAAAACCTATTCAAACTTCTGCTTTTGGCCGCGGCAGCTGTGGCGGGAGCAGCGTGCGAGGATAAAGATCAGGGATCAATGCACATCACTTGTCCGGAGTCGGATCCCGAGCAAACAGTCGTTGAATATATCGACACGGTTATTCAAGAGGACAGGGCGCTCGGATTGGAGGCTGAGGAGTTTGCTTCGATTCTCTGTGGGGAGAAGTGGTCAGACGAGGTTTATGTGCAATACGATGCCGATTGGATGAACCGCGAGGTGATCTATGCAACGATTAACGGGGTGCAACTCTTCCCCATGGCGCCGGGTTTTGGCTTTCTTTATACGTTTGAGGCTGACGGCACGGGACTCGATCTCGTTGATAGGGTGCAGCCCGATGGCGGTGCAATAACCTGGTCGTGGGATCCGGTCGCGTTGGTGTTGGCGATTGATTACGCCGACGGTCGCGGGCTAAGCCTGCAGATTCAAAGCTTCTCGCAGGAGGGTTTTGTGGGGTATGAGCATCGCATCCTCTCGGATTCGAAGCAACATCGCATCCACCAATACCTCTTCGGGAGGTTGTAATTTGCTGTCGCTTAGGCCAATGCCGGGCCTTGGCGGTTAACGTAAAGTCGGGCTTTCGCTACTCTTGCGAAAGCCCGATTTCTCTTCTTTCGGGAGCGGTTGCGATTACTCCATCTGGATATAGTCCTTGGCAAGGCCTCCCTCGGAGGTCTCTTTGTAGAGCGAGGGGAGATCGTGGCCGGTCTGCTTCATCACCTCCAGCACGCGGTCGTAGGAGACGCGGTGGGTGCCGTCGGTAAAGGTGGAGAAGATATTGGCATCCAGGGCACGGGTGGCGGCGTAGGCGTTACGCTCGATGCAGGGGATCTGCACCAGTCCGCAGACGGGGTCACAGGTCATGCCCAAGTGGTGCTCGAGGCCCATCTCGGCGGCATACTCGATCTGGGCGGGTGAGCCTCCGAAGAGCTGATTGGCGGCTGCGGCGGCCATGGCACAGGCGACGCCCACCTCTCCCTGGCAACCCACCTCGGCCCCCGAGATGGAGGCGTTGTACTTGGCAATGTTGCCCACTAAGCCGGCGGTGGCCAAGGCGCGGAGGATGCGTTTCTCGCTGAAGGAGTGGCCCTTCTCGAGGTGGTAGAGCACGGCGGGGATCACGCCGCACGACCCACAGGTGGGGGCCGTTACGATCTTGCCGCCCGAGGCGTTCTCCTCGCTCACGGCTAAGGCGTAGGCAAAGACCAGGCCGCGGGTCTGGAGGTTGGCCTTATAGCCGAGGGCCTTGATGTGGTATTTGGTTGCCTTGCGGCTCAGATTGAGCGGGCCGGGCAGCACCCCTTCGGCCTCGAGACCGCGTTCCACGGCCTCGCGCATGACGTGCCACACCTCCTGCAGGTAGTCCCAAATATCGGACTCCTCGCACTGATCCACATACTCCCAGTAGGTGTGGCCCGTGCGTTGGCACCACCCCAAAATTTGGCTCAGGCGGTTCATCTCGTAGATCTCGGGCGAGGCGATCTCCACCAGCCCTTCGCCCTCCAAGGCTCCTCCGCCGACGCTGAAAGCCGTCCAGGGATCATTGGCATTGCCTGCGGAGTCGATTGCCTCGAAGAGCATGCCGTTGGTGTGGCGCTCTAAGACAACTTTGGGTTGCCATACGATCTCGGTCGGGAGCGGGGCAAGGGCCTCGGCAATGGCCACGTCGGTCATATGCCCCTTGCCCGTGGCGGCCAACGAGCCGTAGAGGGTTACGCGGAACGAGGCGGCTTCGGGGTGGCGCTCCCGATAGTGGGTCGCAGCCTTGCGCGGGCCCATCGTGTGGCTCGACGAGGGGCCATAACCAATGCGATATAACTCTTTGAGTGTCTTCATAATCCTAAATAACCTTACTTGAGTAGGTCGGGCAAATGTACAAAAAATTGGCTGAAAACGAACATCGCCCCCGAGATTTCGGAGGCGATGGCGGTTTATTTGGTCGATGAGGACTACTTGCCGGCCAAGGGGGCGGGATCGGTGTAGACGCGTGCGGCGAGCTCCTTGTCGATCATGAAGAGCCCCATCTTGTCGCAATCCACTGCCTCGAACTGGTCGATCAGATCGCGGGCGCTCTCCTCCTCCTCAACCTGCTCGTCAATAAACCAGTTGAGCATCGAGGTCGAGGCGAAGTCGCGCTCTTCGGCGGCCAAGGCGTAGAGGTTGTGGATGAGCGAGGTGACGTGCTGCTCGTGGTCGAGGGTCTTTTGGAACATGGCCAGGATCGAGGGCCACTCGGTCTCCACGGCTTCGATCGGGCGGAGCTCGACGCGGGCACCGCGAGCCAAGAGGTGGTTCATCAGAATACGGGCGTGGGCCTGCTCCTCCTGGAATTGTACGAAGAACCAGTTGGAGACTCCCTTGTAGCCTTTGTCGGCGGCATCGGCCGACATCGAGAGGTAGAGATAGGCCGACCAAAACTCGGCATTTACTTGGGCGATCAACGCCTCCTGCATCTTCTTGGAAAGTTTCATATCGGTAAGGTTTAAGTGTGTTATCGGTTTCCTTTTTTTCTGATTCAAAGATAGTGCAAAAAAAAGGGCGGGTCAAGTCTTTTGGATCAAAAATAATGATGGTGCTATCGGGAAAGGCTTATAAAGCCCGCTTTTCTGTGTTTTAACCCCCTTATTCTCAATGAATTATAAAATTGTCAAAATTTTAGGGGGGGGGGATTTTTGGACATTTAGACTACTTTTTGTACCTTTGCACCGAAAATCCCCCCCCCGCAAATGGGGGGGGGAACACAAAAAACAAACAATTATGCATGGCAAGAGACAGGCGTCGGACTACACCTCTCCGATGTTGGAGGTGTGTGAGGTGAAGGTTGAAGAGGGTTATGGAGCCTCGGGTGGTGCCGGTAGCGGTGGTTACAATCCGTGGTCGATCAATCAGGCCGAGGCTGCAACGGATGAGGCCGAGTCTCAAAATTACTAACCCTCAAAAATCAGGCGTGATGAAAGCGAATCTTTTGAAGGGATGGATGGCTGCCGTGGCGGCCCTCTGTTTGGTGGCTTGTAGCGATGATGCCAAGGTGGATGAGGGGGTGGTTGCGCAGCCCTCGGTGCGTTATGTTCCCTTCCATGCCTCGTTGAGCTCGGGTGAGGTGGCCGAAGAGGCCGATTCCGAAACCCGTATGATGGTGGGTGAGATCACCGCGTCGAAGGTCTACTTCCACTGGGACGAGCGCGACTCGATCGGGGCATTTCTGTTAAATGTCCCCACCGAAGCCGGTAACCACTATGCGATGTCGGCCCGTAATGATGGCAATTTCAATGCGGCCAAGTTCGACTTGGAGGCCCGTGTCCCCGAGGGTACCGAGGTGGAGAATCTGCATGCCTACCTCTACTACCCCTATAACTCTTCGATGGTGCAGCCCGTGGCCGGTAAGACGGGCGGCGAGTACCTGAGCGAGGGCTTTGTCGTGCGTATCCCGAACAAGCAGGTGCAGCTCCCCGACGAGATGGGAGAGATGGAGTGTACGCAGGCGATGTCGCGCTATGCCGTGGCCTACGACCTGCTCGCTTGCGAGGGAACCTCGGGTACCTTCAACATGCAACACCGTACGGCCTACTTCCGCTTTAAGATCTCGGGTGGCGAGGGAACGGATGGTAACAACTATAACACCGATAAATACCGTCTCAAGCGCTTGACCGTACAGGCGGGTGCGCGAACGGAGGTGGTGAACGATCAGGGCGAGACCCGCTATAAGATTACCGATCCGCTCTATTTGGCAGGTACCTACCGCATGGCCTTCGACTACGACGAAGCGACCTTCAACGAGCAGCAGAAGATGCGTCTGATATCGTGGGGTGGTGCCACCTATGTTACCACCGAGCTCTTGGAGTCGCAGCCACTCGACAACCCCTGCTACGTATTCCTTTCGCTCTCGCCCGAGGCGTTGAAGGTGGCGGAGGCCAATACCGACCGCTATATGCAGGTTGAAATGGAGGTGGAGGTCTATGACGACAATGGCGAACTGGAGCAGATTGTGTCGTGTACGCGCTATATCCCACTGGCTGGCAAGAGCGTGCAGGCTTCGGGCCTCTACGATGTGTCGCTCACCTTCTCGGCTCCGCTCGATACCTATATGCCCCTCGACGCTGAGGAGCCGGCCAACTGCTATATCGTTCCGGCCGGTGGTAGCTACCTCTTCTCGGCCGAAACGCCGGGCAATGGCGTAACGCCCTACAACACCACCTGGACTGATCTGGCTGCCGAGGGTATTCTCCCCAACCAGATCGAGGAGGGTGAGGAGTATGGCGTGGATTGGCTTTGGGCCTCGGGTACGCTCTTTGAAAGCAGCGCTGTGGAGGATGTCTTGCAGGATCTCTCCTTCGATCCCACCGATAATACGATTCTCTTTACGATCAACCCCTCGATCGCGGCCTCGTCGCTGAAGGGTAATATCGTGCTGGCCCTCTACAAGAAGGATTCCGAGGGTAACTTCAAGGAGATCGTCTGGTCGTGGCTGCTCTGGCTCTCGCAACCGCAGGATCACTACTTCAACTTTGCCAATACCCGTCCGGGCGTTGACCTCAACAACTCGGAGTGGTATGTTCTGGATCGCAATATCGGCGCCGAGGAGGCCGGTTTGGGTATCCGCTCGGTGGGCCTCTACTACCAGATGGGCCGTAAGGATCCCTTCGTGGGCCCCTCCTATCGTGGTACCATTGCCCCCTACTACACGGCAGGATCGACCGATTCGGATGGCAACACCACTGCGGCTGTCCTCTATGTTGCGGAGAATGGCGATTATGCTACCGCTTGGGCCGAGAACCGCTTGGCTACGCTTTGCAATACGGCGGTCTTTGGAGCGGATGTGGCTTCGTGGCAGAGCGGCATCAGCCAGAGCGGTGAGGTGCTTCCTTGTCGCTACCCGATGCACCTCTTCTCGCGCACAACCGAGCAGCTCTCCTCTTCGGCCCGCCTCTATGCCTGGGTACACTCGGCCGAGCAGGCTGCCACGCAGACCAAGACCCTCTTCGACCCCTGTCCTCCGGGCTATAAGCTCCCCACTAC
The DNA here is from genome assembly GCA_964600455.1 of uncultured Alistipes sp. Lineage (GTDB taxonomy): Bacteria > Bacteroidota > Bacteroidia > Bacteroidales > Rikenellaceae > Alistipes. Next base: position 7,064 of record CAZRJU010000036.1, read on the forward strand.
GCGTGAGTGGGACAACCTGAAGAACAGCCGTTATGAGTTTACAACGCCGGAGTCCACGGGCTTTGGCCCCTTCGGTTCGGCGCACTACCACTACAACGGAACCTATGCCTACCCGCCCTACTCGGACAGCCCCTGGAACTGGCCCGTGTCGACAAATGGGATTTTGCACACTTACTACGCCTACTACGAGACGGTGGCCCGTTGCGATGCCGGTGAATACTATGAGGTGGACTACGAGAACGGCAGCGAAGGCTACGGTACGATGGGTCGTCTCTACCACTGCCCCTCCAAGTCGGTGGCCGGTATGGAGAATGTCTACCTCCCCTCGACGGGAGCTTTGACCGATACGGGAGAGTTTGTTCAGTTGGCTACCAACATCACCCTCTGGTCTTCGGGTCGTATCGACGAGACCTACAACGTCTTCGAGGGCTATTGGTTTGGTATCAAGGGTAATGCGGAGACCAACTATGCCGATAACAAGGCCGATTGGTGGGGTACCTGGGAGAGTGAGGTATGGGCCTTCTACCTCCCGAGCCTCTTCACCAACCCCTTCGGAGCCTCCTCTGCCGGTTTGGCTCAGCCTACGCTCTACTATGAGGATGGTGTGGTGAACGGAAAGGCTACCACGATCAACTACGGTGCGCCCGTGCGTTGCATCCGTACCTATAACGCCTCGGCCGACGCCTCGGGCCTGAGATAGCGCGCCGCAAAACGGTATTTCGATGAAGAGGAGGGGTTGCCTGATGGGAAAGTCGGGCGACCCCTCCTCTTGTTGAGAAAACTGTTGAAACTTTTTTGGGTGCAGGCTTGGCTGTTTGCCGATTTAGCGCTATCTTTGCCCTGTATTCCGACCCCCCCCTTAAAGAAGAGGATAACCGAAGAATGAACGTGAATAACCATTACCGCGAAAGAGTGCGACATAAAGGGCAGGAGATGCTTGTTGTAGCGATGTGTCGTGAGGCTCAACACGGGAGTGTGTGAGAAGGGATGGCGGGCCGCCGTAACCGAACGGGTTATGGCGGCCTTGTCGTTGATTGACAAATAGATAATAAAACAATAAAGCGTATGAAAGTAGCAGTTATTATGGGCTCGACGAGTGATTGGAACATCATGTCGGCCGCCGTGGAGATGTTGGAGGAGCTCGGGATCGAGTATGAAAAGCGCGTGATCAGCGCTCACCGCACTCCGCACCTGATGGTGGAGTATGCCACCACTGCCCGTGAGCGCGGGATCGGTTGCATCATTGCCGGAGCCGGCGGTGCTGCCCACGTGGCCGGTGTTACGGCCGGTTTGACCACCGTACCCGTGATCGGTGTTCCCATCAAGTCGGCTGCCCTCAACGGGCTCGATTCGCTCCTCTCGATTGTGCAGATGCCGAGCGGTGTTCCCGTCTCGACGGTAGCCATCAACGGGGCGAAGAATGCCGCCCTGATCGCTGCCTCGATCTTTGCCCTAACCGACAAGGCACTGGAGGAGCGCCTTCTGGAGTTCCGCCGCAAGCAGACCGAGAAGGTTTTGCAGGCTGAGTTGTAACGCTAAATACGAAGAAGCATGGAGAATTTTCGCATATTTGTAGAGAAACTCCCCGACTACCGCGTGGAGGCCGAGAGCCTCAAGGGGGAGCTCAATGATAACTTAGGTCTGGCCCTCAAAGAGTTGCGCCTGATCAATATCTACGACCTCTTTGGTTTCAGCCCCGAGTTGAAGGAGCAGTGCCGCTACACGGTATTTGGTGAGCGGGTTACCGACCGCGTAACCGACGAGCTTGACCTGGAGGGGACGAGCCATCTGGCCATCGAGTTCCTGCCCGGCCAGTTCGATCAGCGTGCCGCCTCGGCGGTGGATTGCGTGAAGCTGATCGACCCGCGCGCCGATGTGCGCATCCGCAGTGCCAAGGTGATGATCTTCGAGCCGGCCCTCTCGCCCGCCCAAATGGAGCAGGTGAAACACTACTGCATCAATGCCGTCGAGTCGCGCGAGAAGAACCTCTCGCTCCTCTCGGATCGAGAGGATGCCGAGGTGAAGCCCGTACCCGTGTTGGAGGGCTTCCGCGAGATTCAGGAGGAGGAGCTTGCGGAGCGCTGCAAGGAGTGGGGGCTTGCCATGAACCGCGACGATCTGCGCGAGGTGGTGCACTACTTCCGTGAGGAGGGACGCGATCCCCGCGAGACGGAGTTGCGCATCTTGGATACCTACTGGAGCGACCACTGCCGCCATACCACCTTCACTACCGAACTGGAGGGGATCACCATCGAGGAGGGTTTCCTGAAAGAGGAGGTTGAAGGGGCTTTGGGCCTCTATCTGAAGATTCGCCGCGAGCTGGGCCGCGAGCAGAAGAGTGTCTGCTTGATGGATCTGGCCACGATCGGGGCCCGCTACCTCAAGTCGACGGGTCGTTTGGAGGATCTGGAGCAGAGCGAGGAGAATAACGCCTGCTCGATCTTCGTGGATGTCGATGTTGACGGCCAAAACGAGAAGTGGCTCCTGCAGTTCAAGAACGAAACCCATAACCACCCCACCGAGATCGAGCCCTTTGGCGGTGCCTCGACTTGTTTGGGTGGTGCCATCCGCGACCCGCTCTCGGGCCGTAGCTACGTCTACCAGGCAATGCGTGTAACGGGTGCCGGCAACATCTATGCTCCCGTGAGCGAGACCATGAAGGGAAAGCTCCCGCAGGCGATCATCAGCCGCAAGGCGGCCGCCGGCTACTCGAGCTACGGTAACCAGATCGGTCTGGCCACAACTCACGTACGCGAGATCTACCACCCCGACTATGTGGCCAAGCGCTTAGAGGTGGGTGCTGTGGTGGGTGCCGTGAAGGCCGAGCATGTGCGCCGTGAGCGCCCTGCTCCCGGCGATGTGGTGATCATGCTGGGTGGTCGTACGGGCCGCGACGGCATTGGCGGAGCCACGGGTTCGTCGAAGGAGCATACGGAGCAGTCGTTGGAGAGCTGCTCGAGTGAGGTGCAGAAGGGCAATGCCCCCGAGGAGCGTAAGCTGGAGCGTCTGTTCCGCCGCCCCGAGGTGACGCGTCTGATCAAAAAATCGAATGACTTTGGTGCCGGTGGCGTAAGTGTTGCCATTGGTGAGTTGACCGACGGTCTGGATATCTGGCTCGATCGCGTCAAGACCAAATATAGCGGCCTGAATGCCACGGAGCTTGCCATCAGCGAGTCGCAGGAGCGTATGTCGGTGGTTATCGAGGCCAAGGATGTGGAGGAGTTCTGCCGCTACTGTACGGAGGAGAACATCGAGACGACCCATGTGGCCAACGTAACCGATACGGCCCGTATGCGGATGTACTACAAGGAAGAACTGGTTGTCGACCTCAAGCGCGAGTTTATCGACTCGGCCGGCGCCAAGCACTATGCCTCGGCGACGATTGCCGACGTGGAGCGTTGCAATCCTTTCCACCAAAGCCGCCCCGAGGAGGGCCTTCGTGAGGCGATGTTGGGCCACATGGCCGACGACAATGTGCTCTCGCAGAAGGGCCTGATCGAGATGTTCGACTCAACGATCGGCGCCTCGACCGTGCTGATGCCCTATGGCGGCCGTACCCAGCAGACTCCCACGCAGGTCTCCTGCCAGAAACTCCCTACTCCGGGCTATACGAATACCGCTTCGGTAATGGCCTTCGGCTACAATCCCCGCCTGATGTCCTGGAGCCCCTACCATGGGGCGGCCTATGCCGTGGTGGAGGCGTGTGCCAAGGTGGTTGCCGCAGGTGCCCACTACGAGAAGATGCGCTTCTCCTATCAGGAGTACTTTGAGCGTATGACCCAGGATCCCCGTTCGTGGGGCAAACCCCTGAGTGCCCTGCTCGGCACCCTGAAGATGCAGGTGGAGTTGGGGCTTCCCTCGATCGGAGGCAAGGACTCGATGAGCGGTACGTTCCACGATATCAACGTGCCCCCGACCCTGGTTGCCTTCGGTATCACGACGGTGGATGCCCGACGGGTGATCTCGCCGGAGTTGAAGGCTGCCGGCCACTACCTCTATTTGGTGGAGCATACCCCCGAGGAGAACTATATGCCCAACACCGAGCAGCTGAAGGCCAACTTCGACTACCTCACTCGTGAGATCGAGGCGGGTCGTGTGGTGGCAGCCTGGGCTGTAGAGACGGGTGGTGTGGCCGAGGCGTTAGCCAAGATGAGTTTCGGCAACCGCATCGGAGCCAACGTCCACCTCTCGGAGGAGGAGCTCTTCGACTACAAGTATGGATCCTTCGTGGTGGAGAGTTGCGAGCCGTTGGAGTTTGCCGCAGCACGCCTCTTGGGTCGCACCGAGGAGGGCGATCTCGTCACCATCAACAACACGCCGATTGAGATCGAGGCATTGCAGCGTGCCAATGCCGAGCGCTTTGCCACGATCTATCCCGATAAGGGCCAAAACCACGCTCCGATGATGGAGGCCTCCCACACCCCGCAGCAGATCAGCTATCCGGGTGAGGCCGTGGAGCATCCGATCGCCTACCTGCCCGTATTCCCCGGCACGAACTGCGACTACGATACGGCCCGAGCCTTCCGCAAGGCCGGTGCCGAGGTGCGCAGCAGCGTGCTCTGTAACTTGGAAGGGGATGATATTCTGCGCTCGATTGCCGAGATGAAGCGTCAGATCAGCGAGTGCCACATCCTGGCCCTCTCGGGCGGATTCTCCGCCGGCGATGAGCCCGATGGTAGTGCCAAATTGATCGTCAACGTACTCAATAACAAGGAGATTGCTGAGGAGATTCACCGTCTGCTCGACCGTGGCGGTCTGATTCTGGGTATCTGCAACGGTTTCCAAGCCTTGGTGAAGTCGGGCCTGCTGCCCTATGGTCGCCTGGGTACGGTAACGGAGTCGTCGCCCACGCTCTTCCGCAACGACATCAACCGCCATATCTCGCAGATGGTAACCACGCGTGTAGCCTCGACCAACTCGCCCTGGTTGCAGGGCTTTGAGGTGGGTGATCTGCACACGATTGCCGTGAGCCATGGCGAGGGTAAGTTTGTGGTCTCGGAGCAGCTGGCCGAGGAGCTCTTCCGCTCGGGTCAGGTGGCCTTCCAGTATGCCGATCCGGCAGGCAACCCCACCGTTGAGGCTCCCTGGAATCCCAACGGCTCCTACTACGCCATCGAGGGTATCGTCTCGAAGGATGGTCGTATCCTGGGTAAGATGGGCCACACGGAGCGTTATGAGGAACAGCTCATGAAGAATATCGCGGGAGAGAAGCGCCAGCCTCTCTTTGAGAATGCCGTGCGTTACTTCCGCAAACGATAGGGTAAAAAGAGAACGATTTAGTAAAAAGTTAGCAATATGCAACTGCTGGAAATGCTCTACGAAGGAAAAGGCAAACAGCTCTTTCGTACGGAGGATCCCGAAAAAGTGGTGATTCGCTATAAGGATGACGCCACCGCCTTCCACAATGTGAAGAAGGCAAAGATTATTGACAAGGGCCGGGTCTCGAATGCCATCTCGTCGCTTCTGTTTGAGCGGCTGAACGAGGCGGGTATCAAGACCCACTTCCTCAAGCGGATTGGCGACTGCGATCAGCTCTGCCGCCGTGTGGAGATCTTCCCTTTGGAGGTGGTCGTCAGAAACGTAATTGCCGGTACGATGGCGCAGCGCCTGGGACTGGAGGAGGGCACACGCCCCCAAAACGTGATCTACGACATCTGCCTGAAGAACGATCTTCTGGGGGATCCCCTGCTCAACGACCATCGCGCAGTGGCCATGGGACTTATCAGCTATGAGACCCTTGGCGAGATCTACACCATCACCGAGCAGGTCAACCGGATCCTTTGCGGGATCTTCGATCGAATCGGGGTGGAGTTGGTCGACTTCAAGATCGAGTTCGGCCTCTCGAAGGAGGGTGAACTCCTGTTGGCCGACGAGATCTCGCCCGACACCTGCCGTTTGTGGGATCGAGCCTCGGGCGAGAAGTTGGATAAAGATCGCTTCCGCCGCGACCTGGGCCGTGTGCGCGAAGCCTACGAGGAGGTGCTTCGTCGATTGGAAACCCTGTAATAGTTTTTTGAAGCGATGAGAAACGAATTAGAGAATCCGATGATCGCGGTGGCCGATCGTGAGTTGCACGAGGAGTGCGGTGTGTTTGCCATCTATGGGGCGCAGAATGCCGCTTCGTTGACCTATTACGGCCTCCATGCACTGCAACACCGCGGCCAGGAGGGCACGGGTATCGTGAGTGTGGATGCCGAAGGGGCGTTTCACCGCGTGAAGGGCCCCGGCTTGGTGACGGAGGTCTATCAGGAGGAGCGCCTGCAGCGTTTGAAGGGCTCGATGGCCATCGGCCATGTGCGCTATACCTCGGCCGGAGGTGCCGGTGAGGAGAACATCCAACCCTTCCTCTTTCACCACAACTCGGGCAGCTTTGCCCTGGCCCACAACGGCAGCATTGTGAATGCCCACCTGATCCGCCGCTACCTGGAGGATCAAGGGAGTCTTTTCCAGTCCACCTCCGATAGTGAGGTACTGGCCCACCTGATCAAGAAGGAGACCGCTGCCCCCAACAAGCCGCGTATCTTCCAGCTCATTGATGCACTGAATATGTTGGAGGGGGCCTTTGCCTTCCTGATCATGACCCAGAACCGCATCTATGCCTGCCGCGATAAGTATGGTCTGCGTCCCCTCTCGATTGCCCGTCTGGGGGATGGTTATGTGATCAGTTCGGAGACCTGTGCCTTCGATACGATCGGTGCGGAGTATCTGCGCGATGTGGAGCCCGGTGAGATCGTGACGATCGACCACCACGGCCTGCGCAGTCAGCACTACTCGCAGTTTAAGCGCCACCTGATGTGCTCGATGGAGTATATCTACTTTGCCCGCCCCGATAGCGATATTGAGGGGAGCAACGTACACTCCTACCGCAAGGAGACAGGCCGGCTCTTGTGGCAGGAGTGCCCGGCCGATGTCGATATTGTGATCGGCGTGCCCGACTCGAGCCTCTCGGCTGCCAGTGGTTACAGCGAGGCGAGCGGGATCCCCTATGAGATGGGTCTGATCAAGAACAAGTATATCGGCCGCACCTTCATCCAACCCTCGCAGGAGTTGCGCGAGAAGGGTGTGCGAATGAAGCTCTCGGCTGTGAAGAGTGTGGTGCAGGGCAAGCGCGTGGCGTTGGTTGACGACTCGATCGTACGCGGTACAACCTCGCGCCGCATTATTAAGATGTTGCGCGAGGCGGGAGCCGTGGAGGTGCATGTCCGTATTGCATCGCCCCCCTTCATTGCCCCCTGTTTCTATGGAGTAGATGTCGCTTCGCTCGAGGAGTTGGCTTGTGCCCGTCATACGGTGGAGGAGCTGCGCGAGATTCTGGATGCCGATTCGCTCGGCTACCTCTCGTCCTCATCGCTCCTGAAGGCAGGCAACCGCTCGGAGCTCTGCATGGCCTGCTTCACGCGCCAATATCCCACGGAGCTCTACCGCCCCCTGGAGGAGGCCAACAAGTGTAAAAAGTGTTAACGAAAGCGAATAAATAACAGATAGAGTATGGCAAAGTCCTATGAACAAGCGGGTGTCAACCTCGAAGCAGGTTATGAGGTGGTACGCCGCATCAAGAAGCAAAGAAACGACGGCCAAGGCAAAGACGGTAGAAGATTATGACAATGTTTTGGTACAGGTTGGGATTCTGGATAGAGAAGTTGTGAACTCAGATGAGAATGTTTCGAGAGCGGA
>CAZRJU010000037.1:0-14726 GCA_964600455.1 uncultured Alistipes sp.
GTATATCATCGACATCATCTTCGCTACGCGTGAGCCGGGAGAGTACAACCTCGAGAAGTTACAGTCGCTGATCGCCTATGGCGGTTCGCCCCGAGCCTCTATCTCGTTGGCCAAGGCAGCTCGCGCCTACGCCTTTATCCGTCGTCGCGGCTATGTGATTCCGGAGGATGTACGAGCCGTATGCCACGATGTACTGCGCCACCGTATCGGCCTGACCTATGAGGCCGAAGCCGAGAATATCACCACCGAGGAGATCATCACCGACATCCTCAATAATGTCATTGTTCCCTAATGCTCGAGAGAGAAGAGGATATTATCAAGCGTGTTCGCAAGATTGAGATCAAGACCCGCGGACTCTCGCGTGAGATCTTTGCCGGCAAGTACCACACCGCTTTCCGCGGCCGAGGCATGTCCTTTGCCGAGGTGCGTGAATACCGAGCCGGCGACGACGTGCGCGATATCGACTGGAACGTTACGGCACGCTCCAACCGTCCCCACATCAAAGTCTATGAGGAGGAGCGCGAGTTGACCATGATGCTCCTGGTCGATGTCTCCGCCTCGCGCATGTTCGGATCTACCGATCGCCTCAAGAAGAGTATCGCCACCGAGATTGCCGCTGTGTTGGCCTTCTCGGCTTCCCAGAACAACGACAAGGTAGGTTGCATCTTCTTTTCGGATCGGGTCGAGAAGTTCATCCCGCCCAAAAAGGGAAAGAGCCATATCCTGATGATCATCCGCGAGTTGATCGGCTTCCAACCCGAGGAGCCGCGTACCCGCCTCTCGGAGGCTGTGCGCTACTTGAGCAATGTACTCAAGAAGCGAGCCACCTGCTTTATTCTCTCCGACTTCCTGAACCCCGAACGGGATCGGGCGGAGTTGAGCGATGCCCTGAAGGTGGCCTCCGGCAAGCACGATCTGGTAGCCATCCGACTCGTTGATCCGCGTGAACGGGAACTTCCCGATGTGGGCATTGTGGAGTTGCGTGATGCCGAGAGTGGGCGTATCGAGTGGATCGACACCTCTTCGCGGGCCCTGCGCGACTTCTATGCGGAGCATTGGCTCAAGGGTGCCGAAGAGATGGAACACCTCCTTAAGCAGAACCGTATCGACACCGCCACGATCTCGACCGACGAGGATTATGTGGTGGAGTTGATCAAACTTTTCAAACAACGATGAGAAGCTCAATCCGCTATACCCTGCTACTGCTCCTTCTCTCCCCCCTCTTGGCCGTGGGGCAGAGCAAACGCCCCGTGGTACGTGCCTCGATCGAACCCGACTCGATCCGCATTGGCGACTGTTTTACCTACACGATCGAGGTGGAGCGCGACTTGGTGCAGGTTACCGAATTTCCTAACCTCGATCAGGGCGAGCGCCCCAGCGAAGGGATGGCCGACATTGCCCTGGTGGAGGAGTTGCCGATCGACACCCTCTCGCAGGAGGGCCGACGGCTCCACTTGCGCAAACGCTACCGCCTGCAAGCCTTCGACGAAGGGTTGATCGGCATGGGCCGTGGCGCAGTGCTCTACCTGGATAAGAACGTCATCGATACACTCTACGGCGAGGATTCGCTGACCCTTTGGGTAGAGGTGATGCAGATCGACTCGGCGGCCATGGCGGCCGGTCTGCGCGACCTGAAACCGCAACAGCGGATGCCCTTCAAGGTGGGCGAGGTGAGCGGTTATGTAGGATGGACACTACTCGTTATAGCCCTCCTGGCTGTGGGGATCTACCTCCTAAAACGCTACCTGGAGGCACGAGGCCGCCACCTTAGCGATCTTTTCAAGCCGGCACCTGCACTACCGCCCCACGTGGTGGCCATCCGGGCCCTCGAGGAGCTGCACCACCGCAAACTCTGGCAGAACGGCAATTTCAAGAGCTACTACTCGGAACTCACCGAGATCCTGCGCCGCTACTTGGCTGCCCGCTATAAGGTGGGAGCTATGGAGATGACCTCCGACGAGATTATCGAGGCGATGCGCGAACTCTCGGTGGAGGAGCTTCCGAAGAAGGCCCAAATGGATCTTACCACCCTGCTGCGCCGTGCCGACTTAGTGAAGTTTGCCAAGGCAGAGCCCTCGGCCGAGGAGAATGAAAACAGCTACACGATGGCCTACTACTTCGTGGAGGAGACCAAGGAGCAGGAGGAGACTCCCTCCCAGGGGGAAGGCATCGAGAATATGTAGCCCTAAAAAAGCAAAAGAGATCATATATGCGTAAAGTTATCTGTATACTCCTACTGGTTGTGATGGCCCTGCCCGCCATGGCGCAGCGCTATCCCGAGCGCCGTCAGGTGCGAAAGGGAAACCGTGCCTACGAAAAGGGACGCTACGAGGAGGCGGCCGGGCGCTATCGCCGGGCTTTGGAGGCAGCTCCCGAGAGTTGGGAGGGGCGCTACAACTTGGCCTCGGCCCTCTACCGCACCGAGCAGTATGACAACGCGGTCGAGATGCTCAACTTGGCAGCACAGGATACACTCCGCACGCCCATCGAGCGCTCCGAGGCCTACTACAACCTCGGCAACGTACACTTCTCGCGCCAGAAACTGGCCGAGTCGCTCGACGCCTTTCGCTCTGCCCTGCGCCTGAATCCCGACGACGAGGATGCCAAGTTCAACTTTATCTACGTCAAACGCCTGATGCAGAACCAGGAGAACGAACAAAATCAGGACAACCAAGACAATCAAGATAACCAGGAGAACCGGGAGGATCAACAAAACCAAGATAATCAAGAGGAACAGCAAAACCAGGGCAATCAGGACAACCAGGATAATCAGAAAAATCCCGATCAGGAGGAGCAAAATGCAGAAAACCAACCCCGGGAGCCACAGGATGGCGAGGGGGAAGGCGATCCGCAACCGGCTGAAGGGAGCCTCTCCGAAGAGGAGCAGGAGCGCCTGTTGGAGGCCATTCAGGCTCAGGAGGATGCCACTCAGGAGCGCCTTAAAGAGGGCCGCGGTGTGGTGGTGCGTGGATCCAAGCCTTGGTAAAAATGCTACTCAATAACGAAAACGAAAAGAGATGATCGAATTTTATAAACCCCACTTTTTGTGGGCCCTGTTGCTGCTGCCACCCCTTGTGGCGTGGTACATCTACCGTCTGCGTAAGGGGGAGGGTTCACTGCAATTCTCCTCATTAGCGGCCCTTCGGGGAGCCCCGCGCAGTTGGCGCTACTACATGCGTCACCTCCCCTTTCTGCTGCGTTTGGCGGCCCTCAGCCTTATTATCATCGCCTTGGCCCGTCCCCGCTCCTCGGAGCAGAACAGCCACACCTCGTCCGAAGGTATCGACATCGTGCTCTCGCTCGACATCTCGGGCTCCATGCTGGCCCGCGACTTCCGACCCAACCGTCTGGAGGCGGCCAAACAGATGGCCGGCGAGTTCATTACGGATCGTACGGGCGACCGCATCGGCTTGGTCGTCTTTGCAGGTGAGGCCTTTACGCAAATCCCCCTGACGACCGACTACGCCACGCTTCAAACGCTGCTCGGACGTTTGGAGAGCGGCATTGTGGAGGATGGTACAGCCATTGGCAACGGGCTGGCAACAGCCATCAACCGCCTGCGAGAGAGCGACGCCCGCTCCAAGGTGATCATCCTGTTGACCGACGGCGTAAACAACCGTGGCCAGATCGCCCCGCTCACTGCCGCTGAGATTGCACGCGAGCAGGGAATCCGTGTCTACACGATCGGTGTCGGCAGTCGCGGTGAGGCCCCCTACCCCACCTACGACGGCTTCGGACGGCTGATCTATGTGAACCAACCCGTCGAGATCGACGAAAAGACCCTTCAAGAGATCGCCCGCCTGACCGACGGAGCCTACTTCCGCGCCACGGGCAACAATGCCCTGCGCGAGATCTACAAGGAGATCAACCAGCTCGAAAAGAGCAAGGTGGAGATCACCGAGTTTACAACCTACACCGAGCACTTTGTCCCCTGGGTTTTAGGGGCCATTCTGCTTCTGTTGCTTGAATTTTTATCCGCACAACTCCTCTTCAAACGCCTCAGCTGATGTTTCGATTTGCCCATCCATACTACCTCTGGCTCCTTGTTTTGGTGCCCGCTCTCTTGGTGATCTACCTTTTGGTGCAGTACCGTATGCGTCGTCGCATGGAGCGCTTCGGAAATCCCGATACGCTCCGCCCCCTGATCGCCGATCGATCGGTGGGGCGCCCTCGCCTGAAGTTTCTGTTGCTGTTGCTCGCCCTTGTGCTGCTGATCTTTTCGGCGGCACGCCCCCAGTTCGGATCGAAACTCAAGGAGGAGCGCGCCCAAGGTATCGAGATGATGCTTGTGGTCGACGTCTCCAACTCGATGTTGGCCGAGGACTATGAGCCCACCCGTCTGGATCGCACGAAGTACGCCATCGGCCGCCTCTTCGAGGGGTTGGAGCAGGATCGCGTGGGGTTGGTGGTCTTTGCCGGCGAGGCCAAGGTGCAACTCCCCATCACAACCGACTACCGCATGGCCCGCGCCTTTGCCCGCAAGATCGACCCCTCGTTGGTCTCGGTGCAGGGTACGGATATTGCCCGGGCCCTCTCGTTGGCCACGATCTCCTTCTCGAGCAACACCGAGGAGGCCCGCAGCCGTGCCATCATCCTCATCACCGACGGTGAGGGGCATAGTGGCGATCTGATGGCTGCAGCGGCCAAGGCCAAGGAGTTGGGGATCCGCATCTATACAATCGGTATCGGAACCCCCGAGGGAGCCCCCATTCGGATCAATGGCGAGTATATCAAGGACGAAAAGGGCGACATGGTAGTCTCGAAACTCGATGAGGAGTCTCTTGAGGCCGTAGCCCACTCCACCGACGGTCTCTATGTGCGGGCCTCAAACCAGAGCCTCGGCCTCGAGGAGATCGTACGCGAGATCAACGCCATGGAGCAGAGTGAGTTGGAAACCCTGCGTTTCGAAGAGTTTGACGAGCAGTATGGTGCTTTGTTGCTTACGGCCCTTGTACTTCTGATATTGGAGGCCGTGCTCCGCGAGAGCCGAAATCCGCTATTTGCCCACCTCAATATCTTCCGTCGCTAAACCATGTATTCCTCCCTTAAGGCCTTTATCGAGCGCTTGGAGCGCGAAGGGGAGCTACTGCGCATAAGCTGCGAAGTAAGCCCCGAATATGAGATTGCCGAACTGACCGACCGCCAGGCCAAATCGCCCGGGGGCGGCAAGGCCCTCCTCTTTGAAAAGAGTGGTACGGCCTTTCCCGTTATCACCAACCTCTTCGGCTCGGATCGCCGTGTGGCCATGGCCCTCGGCGTGGAGCGCTTGGAGGAGATACGGGAGCGAATCGAAGGGCTGCTCGGTCAAGTGACTACCCCACCCGACGGCTTTTGGGGCAAACTCAAGATGTTGCCCCTTCTGAGCGAGGTGTCGCGTTGGATGCCGCAACGTATCAGTGGGCGCGGTGCCTGCCAGGAGATTATATGGCAGGGCGATGCCGTTGATCTGGGTCGTCTGCCCATCCTCAAGAGCTGGGGATGCGATGGTGGGCCCTTCATCACCCTGCCGATGGTTCACACGCTCGACCCCGAAAGTGGGGCACGCAATGTGGGGATGTACCGCATGCAGCAATTCGACAGCCGCACAACCGGCATGCACTGGCACATGCACAAGACCGGCGCCCGCCACTACGAGGCCTACCGTCGCCAAGGGCGCAAGATGCCCGTAACGGTTACGCTCGGAGGTGATCCGGCCTACACCTATGCCGCCACGGCCCCCATGCCCGACAATATGGACGAATACCTCTTAGCCGGTTTCTTGCGCCGCCGACCGGTCAAGTTGGTTAAGTGCCTCACGAACGATAACTGGGTACCGGCCGACTGCGACTTTGTTCTCGAGGGCTATGTCGATCCCACGGAGGAGAAGAGAATCGAGGGGCCCTTTGGCGACCACACGGGCTTCTACTCGCTCGAGGATCGCTACCCGCTCTTCCACATCACCGCCATCACTCACCGCAAGGGGGCCATTTGGCCGGCAACGGTGGTGGGTGTACCGCCGCAGGAGGATGCCTATTTAGCCAAAGCCACCGAGCAGATTTTCCTTGCTCCGATCCGCATGGCCGTACAGCCCGAGGTGGAGGATCTCTGGATGCCGACTCCGGGTACAGCCCATAACTTGGCCCTGGTTTCGATCCAAAAGCGCTATCCGGGGCAGGCCCACAAGGTGGTGCAGGGGCTCTGGGGTGCCGGTCAGATGATGTTTAACAAGTATTTAGTAGTGGCTCCCGCAGCCTGCAATCTGCGCAATACGGAATCCCTCTCGGCCTTTGTACGGAGGCTCAAACCCGCGGAGCAACTCCATATCGACCACGGTGTGTTGGATGTGTTGGATCATGCCACAGCCACCCTCGGTTATGGGGCCAAGGCGTGGATCGACCTGAGCGAAATCGACCTTAGCGAGGAGGAGACCTCTCCCACGGTTCCGCGCAGCTTTATCCCCTGCGGTGGTGTGGTGTTGGTCAACACGGCCTTCGTCAAAGAGTGGCACACGCTGGTTCTCTATGCCGAACGCGAGTGGCAGGAGCAGATTGATGTGGAGGCCTATCTCGACCAAAACCAAATCCGGGGCCTGAAGTGTGTACTTCTTTTCGATAATGCCGCCGCAGGCTACATGCAGGAGGAGGATCTGCTCTGGTTGGCCGCCGCCAATACCGACCCCGAACGCGACAGCCGTCTCTATCACGGCATGTGGATCCTCGATGCCCGCAGCAAACGCCCGGGCTATGGAAAGAACCCCACACGTTTTCCGAATGTGGTCTCGTCGCTGCCCGAGGTGATCCGCCGCGTGGATGAGCGCTGGCCGGAGTATGCAATCGGTGAATTGCTCCCCTCCCCTTCGCGCCGCTACCGCAAACTCTGGCTCTCGGATAAAGCCCAATGGTAAGCTATGGAGTGGTTCGACCATAGAGAACGCCGCGGCCTGCTCCTCTTTCTCCCCCTCATGTTGCTGATTGTGGTGGGCGGACTTCTCTTGGAGCGCACCTCGGAGCGGCAGTTGGCCGATCGCATAAACCGCGAAGAGCGCCCCTTGGCACCCGATTCGCTCACCCTCTTTACATTCGATCCCAACACCATCGGCTACGACTCGCTCCTATTGCTGGGTTTTGAGAAGAGCCAGGCGCTGCAACTGCTCAAATACCGTGCAGCGGGAAAGATCTACCGCCTGCCCGAGGAGCTGGCCCTTATCTACGGCATGAGCGATTCGCTCTTTCAGCGCATCCGCCCCTGGGTACAGATCGCTGAAGCGTTTCAGTTCCAACCCCGCCGCGACACCGCTTTTGCCCCCTACACCTATCCCGCTCCCAAGCGCCGCAGCTTCATACCTCCCTGTGGGCCCTTTTTGGTCGACACGGTCAGCGAAGGATTTATGCGTTCGATGGGATTCTCGGTACGCTGGTCGAAGGCCTTTGCCCGCGTAGCCTCCACACGCGGCATCCGCAATGAGGAGGAGTTGCGCGAACTCAACTTCGTAGGGGACTCCATTGCCGAGCTGCTGCGCCCCTGGATCTGCTACGCCACACCCGAGCCGGCCACACCGCAACTCCCCGTGGAGATCAACCGTGCCGACTCGGCCACCCTCTGCGGCATCTATGGCCTCGGGCCCACAACAGCCATGCGGGTCATCCACTACCGTGAACGGCTCGGAGGATTCCACAATCCCATGCAGTTGGTCGAGATTCAGGGGATCACCGAGCGCAATTATGTAAAAATTTTACAACAAATTTGCTGCGATTCTTTTCTAATTCAAAAAATTGATATTAACTTTGCACCCGCCGAGCGGATGAGGGTACATCCCTACCTTCCGCCGCGTTTAGTAAGAAAGATAATTAGCAAGCGACAACAGCGCAAATTGAAAGGAGGTTGGAGTACCGTAGAAGAGTTGGTTGAAGATCACATATTGACCGATGAGGAGGCCCAAAGGCTTCGTCCCTATCTTCGGTTCGGTACACAGCAACAAGAGTAGCGCTACCCTTTCCTACCACAACGGCCCCCTCCCTAAGCCGCAACCCTCGGGTTCGATAGAACCTCAAAGCGTTGAAATTAGGGCGACCCCAAATAACCTATGTAAAAAACTAAAAAAAGAATACAATTATGATTATCATGCCGGTAAAGGAGGGCGAGAACATCGAGCGCGCCCTGAAGAAGTTTAAGCGTAAGTACGAGCGTACGGGTGTTTTGAAGGAGCTGCGTCGTCGTCAGTACTTCACCAAGCCCTCGATCGCCAAGCGCGAGGCTATGCAGCACGCTATCTATGTGCAGCATACGTATCGTTGCGAGGAGTAATTTTTGATTTATAAGCGGTGAATTTTGCACCGCCTTGCCTGCCCCGAATGGGAAATACGCCAAGTATGTCCCATCCGGGGCATTCTGTGTTGGCACAAAATTCCCTTGCTTAAAATCAAAAATACAGCTCTTATATGTGGTGAATTTTCCACTGCCTTCTCTGCCCCGAATGGTTTATGCCGTTTGGGGCTTTTTTTTCTTGCCATACCGATAAAAGCCCTTATAGGCCCTCCTTTCCTGAAGAACAAAAGGTGATTTTTTATATCCTATGTGAACAATGTCCTGCAAGCGTGTTGTTCGTTTCGAAAATTCTTTTTAATTTTGTCTCGCTATTCGGATGGATAGCAACATATTGAAAGTGTTTTCGCACTCCTTCTAAGAGAATGTGGAAGTTTTCAAGAATCGGAGGACAAACGAACGACACTCATTTCTTGTATAGCTATGTGGCAACATGCACGCTTTGTGCATCTTCCCCATACTATTCAAGTGTGGGGCATTGTAACGTTTATTCCGATTTGGGTCCTTCCACAACCTTCTTAGAGATAGACGAAATCAACTCCACACTTTCTGTTTTTACAATTAACCATTGCATAGGAGTTGGGCGGAATAAGTTTGACTAACCATTAAAACTTATACGACGATGAAACAGCTATTATTACTATGGGCCCTATGCGTAGGCCTACCTTTATGCGCCCAAAATGCTCCCTCACCCACTACAGGAGAGCACAATGGCCACGAATGGGTTGACTTGGGATTGAGTGTCAAGTGGGCAACTTGTAACCTCGGAGCCTCAAAGCCCCATGGGCGAGGCAAATACTTCGCTTGGGGCGAAACCAAACCGAGATCTAAACGAAATGAACGTCCCGGAGCCACATACAGAGAGGGGTTGGAGAATATCTCCGGTAATCCACAATACGATGCAGCACGCGCCAACTGGGGAGGTACTTGGCGTATCCCCACAAGTGAAGAGTGGCAAGAGCTGATCGACAACTGCACATGGGAGGGGACAATGCAGGGACGCCGTAAAGGCTGCAAAATAACCGGCCCTAACGGAAATCACATTTTTCTACCCTTGGTCACTCATGGGGATAACGCCGAAAACGATGAAGCGATGTATATGAGTGCAACATCTCATTCGGACTCTCCTTATTCCGATGTTCCACACATTATTATGTATCTTTTTCTTGATGAAGAGGGGATTGATTTCAATGAGATGGGAGATGCTTGTATATGCAACTTCATCGGAATTCCGATCCGTGCTGTCTGCGATTAATGTCGTTTTAGAAATTACTACTTTTTCACCTTGACTAAACCAATAATAACAGATATGATAAATCGAGGATTTTTAACACTGGTTTTAGGGTTACTCCTCACCCACCTTTTCCCGTTTTCAATCCACGCTCAAGGGTGTGTTGATTTGGGACTTAGTGTGAATTGGGCTACTTGTAACGTAGGAGGCAATACCCCGGAGGAGGTGGGAACCCTATTTGTCGGAGGACAAATTAAGGAGGTCTCATTGGAGATGAGTATTCGCGAATGGAAAAAGATGCACATGATCCACACGCAAGACTACTCGGGTAATCCCGACTACGATGCAGCTACAGCCTATCTGGGATCACCCTGGAGAACGCCTACTGCGCGAGAGTGGGAAGAGTTACTATCAAAATGCACCTGGAGGTGGTGTAAATACCACAATGCAAACGGGGTGAAGGTGAAAGGTTACGAGGTAACGGGGCCCAACGGCAACTCCATATTTTTACCGACAAGAAGAGACCGCAAAACCGGGAAGTTCTATCCATACGAATCTTACCAGTGTTCAACGCCCGTCGCAAATACAAAAAAAATGAACTTTATAATTTTCAGCGGCAGTGTGCATCGGTTAGTTAGATGGAAATATACAGATCAAATTCTTAAGGGGCTTCCCGTAAGAGGCGTGATTGACAAAAACAAGTAACATTAACCCACTAAAAACAATTGTATTATGAAAAGATTTTTTATTATTTGCGCAATCGCAATTTGGGGTGTATCGTGTAGCACCTACACCTATGTTCCCACCACCACTACTCCTCAGAAAGGACGCATACTCAACACGGCAACATACCGCGGTGTGGATGTAGACACCCCTGTTACCCCTCCTTTGATTGCCGATTTGGAGGTCTCCTCGGTTAAGATTCGCTACACACTTAAACCGACGGAAGAGTTGCTTAGAACCGACGTCGAGAACATTATCAATGCCGCAGTGATCGAGGCCCTGATGTTGCATAACAATGCCGATGTCTTGATCGGAATGGAGTACCAAATCAAGTATAACGGAACGGGGATTATCGAGGCTGTGATTGTCACGGGGTATCCGGCCAAGTATAAGAACTTCAGACACCCGAGTGAATCCATTTGGCTCAATGACAACACGTTTATTAGAGAGACGGCCGGTGAGCAGAAATAGTTAGGTGACAGCTTTCAGGAAAGGAAACCGCAGAGGGGACGCATATAGGTACTACCCCTCCGCGGTTTCTTATTGCGATGCACAAAATTCCCTCGCTTAAAATCAAAAATACGGCTCTTTACATGTGGTGAATTTTCCACCGCCTTCTCTGCCCCCGAATGGTTTATGCCGTTTGGGGCTTTTTTGTCGCTCTTGGGGGCAAACCATGCGTACCGGGAAAACTATAAATTTTGAGAGTCCTGAGAGAACCCACTACACCCCGGGGGATCCCGGACTTCATAGTCTTCACAGAACTCCCAGTTCAGCCGCCCCCCCAAAAAATGTTGTCAGCGTGCTGTAGTAGCGGTAGATCGCAAAACGAAGCCCGAACGGGTAGTACTCGACGTACGTCCCGTTCGGGCTTCGTTTGGGGATCAAGAGAGTGGATAGCACTATAAGCCATTTTGTTGTCAGAAGCGGTTAGCTGCAACGCTCAATGAAAAAATCGGCGATGGGTAGTACTTGGGTACGTCCCATTGCCGACTTTTTCGTTAGCGGCCGCAGATGACCGCTTATCACAACAAAATCAAGATTCTACATTTGTTGCAGCAACGCATTAAACTCATTGTACTTATCCATCATACCGGGCTCGTCGCGCAGGATGAAGTAGATCGACTTGAGGTACTCCACAACCGAACGGTTGGCGGGATCCACCTCGTGAGCCTTCTCAAACCAAGGCAGCGAGTTGCGGTAAGCGTCGGTACGCAGAGCGAGGTCGGCATCATACTCGGCCTGGGTAGCGTAGTAGCCGTTCAGGCGCTCGTTGATGGCATTACCCTTCTCAGTGTAGAATACGCCCAGACGGTAGTAGCTGTCAAAGTTGTTGGGAGCGAGCTCGGCGGCCTTCTCACCGGCAGCGATAGCACCGTCGTAGTCCTTCATCTGGTAGCAGGCCAACGAGAGGCTTGCCCACATCTGCACGCTCTGAGGATCGCGCTCGATGGCGGCCTTGATCATGTTGATCAGCTCCGAGGGATCACCGGCGGTGGGCTCCTGCATATAGAGGCCTACAAGCGAACGGATCATATCCTCATTGGTGGGATACTTCGTTACACCCTCTACAAGGGCCTCCTTGGCAGCGGCCAACTTGGCAGCGCGCTCCTCGCCCTCGAGCTTAGGCAGCTGGCCAAAGCGGCTGTGGAAGAGGTAGTAGTAGCAACGGCCCATATCGTCGGTGTAACCATCCTTCAAAGCCTGCGTAAAGAGCTTCTCGGCACGTACAAACGACTCCGTGTTCTCGGCATTTACCGAACCATCCATCACGGAGGAGTAACCGGCATTGTAGATCAAGTCGTAGTTCACGGGACCACCAAAGGCGGGGTTCTTCATCAGGTTGTAGGCCTTCATGAAGGACTTCGAGGCCTTGTCGTAGCGACCGCAAGCGAAGAGCATCTGACCCTCCTCGGTGAAGAAGTTTACAGCCTTCTTCATCTCGGCCTGGATCTTGGGAGCCTGCTTCTGATCGAGCTCATAGGCCGTGTTGAGGGCCTCTACGAACTGCTTGTAGAGCTCGGGGCGAACCTGCTTTCTCTGAGCCCAGCACGAAACGGTGCCGTTCTGCTCATAGACGATTACCCAGTTATACTGGTAGGCGCGTGCAGGGCCCGAGGGGAGCTGTACATCCTCTACCGACTTGGGGTTACCACCCAAAGCCACGGAGAGCATGTTGATCGGCATGGTGGCATAGAGCGAGGGGCTGCCATCCTTGCCCGTACCCACAGGGGCAGCCATAGCGGTAAAGATGGTCTGCGCACGCTTGATCCACGTAGCGGCCTTTACATTCTTCTTGGCATCCTGAATCTCGGCATCGCTCTTCTCGAGAGCGGCTACCAATGCCTCACGATTGACTTTCTGTGCCTGCACTGCAGGAGCGGCAAAGAGCAGAGCTGCAATTGCCATCAAAAAAATCTTTTTCATCACTTTTGGTATTAGGTTTTTCTTTGTTTTTACTGTTCTCTTACCTATTTAACGCTCAAAGCGGGGAATAAATTGCCTACTCCTCGGCAGCGGGTTGATTTTCCGTGGCCTCGACCTCAGGTGCTACCGTAGCACCCTCCGCCAAAGCGGGATCCTCCACCGCGGTCTCAGCCTCAGGCTCGGAGGCCGGCACGGCCATCACCGAGGCAATGGCATCGCCCTCGCGCAGGTTGATGATACGTACACCCTGCGTAGCACGGCCCGCCACACGAATCTGCTCCACCGCCGTACGGATCGTCAGACCCGAGCGGTTGATGATCATCAGGTCGTTCTCGTCCGTTACGGCCTGGATCGAGATCAACTTGCCGCTCTTCTCGGTGATGTTGATCGTCTTGACGCCTTTACCGCCACGGTTCGTCGTACGATACTCCTCCAGATCGGTACGCTTACCATAACCGTTCTCGCTCAGTACCAGCACATCCTGTTTCGAGTCGGGCTCGATGCAGATCATACCTATAACCTGATCCTCCTCGTCGATCGAGATACCGCGAACACCCATGCTCGTACGACCTACGGGGCGTACGGTCTCCTCGTTGAAGCGGATCGCCTTACCACCCATGGCGGCAATCATCACATCGGCCTTGCCACTGGTGAGCTTGGCATCAATGAGTTGGTCGCCCTCGCGGATAACGATGGCATTCACACCATTGGTGCGCGGACGCGAGTAGGCCTCGAGCTTCGTCTTCTTGATCGTGCCATCCTTCGTACACATCACAATGTAGTTGTTGTTGATGTACTCCTCGTCATTGAGGCGCTTCACGTTGATATAGGCACGCACCTTGTCATCGGGCTCGATCTGGATCACATTCTGAATGGCACGGCCCTTCGACGAGCGTGTACCCTCGGGAATCTCGTAGACCTTCAGCCAGTAGCAGCGGCCCTTCTCTGTGAAGAAGAGGATCGTGTTGTGCATCGAGGCAACGTAGATGTGCTCGATAAAGTCCTCATCACGCGTGGCACTACCCTTGGCACCCACACCACCGCGGTTCTGCGTGCGGTACTCGGCCAGTGGCGTACGCTTGATGTAGCCCATGTGCGAGATAGTGATCACCATATCCTCATCGGCATAGAAATCCTCGGGGTTGAACTCCTCCGAGGAGTAGATGATCTCGGTACGGCGCTCGTCGCCATACTTCTCCTTCATGTCGATCAACTCCTCCTTGATGATCCCCATCTGCAAGGCCTCGCTCTCGAGAATCTCCTTGAGGTGGGCAATCGTCGCCTCCAACTCCTGTTGCTCGGCCACCAACTTGCCATGCTCCATGCCGGTCAGGGCACGCAGACGCATCTCCACGATGGCCGTAGCCTGAATCTCCGAGAGGGTGAAACGCTCCATCAGAGTCTGCTTGGCCTCCTCGGTGCTCATGGCCGCGCGGATGATGCGGATCACCTCGTCGATGTTATCCTGCGCAATGAGCAAGCCCTTCACGATATGGAGACGATCCTCGGCCTTCTTCAGATCGAAACGCGTACGGCGCACAATCACGTCGTGACGGTGATCCACGAAGTTGCTGATCAGATCCTTCAGATTCAAGAGCTGTGGACGGCCGTTGACCAGGGCAATGTTGTTAACCGGGAAGGAGGTCTGCAACTCGGTGTATTTATATAAGGTGTTGAGCACGACACTTGCCACGGCATCCTGCTTGAGGATAATGACAATGCGCACGCCATTCTGATCCGACTCGTCGTTGATGTAGGAGATACCCTCGATCTTCTTCTCGTCAACCATCATGGCGATCTTCTTGATCATATCCTCCTTGTTGACCATGTAGGGGATCTCGGTAACCACGATACACTCGCGGCCCGAAGCGGTATGCTCGATCTCGGTGCGGGCACGCATCATCACACGGCCGCGACCCGTCAACAATGCCTCCTTGACCCCCTCATAGCCATAGATCATGGCACCGGTCGGGAAGTCGGGGCCTTTGATGAACTGCAACAGATCCTCACAGGCGATCTCCTTATTGTCGATGTAGGCGCAGCA
>CAZRJU010000038.1:0-14266 GCA_964600455.1 uncultured Alistipes sp.
CGTTACCTTGTCGATGGCGGTAAAGCCCGAAGGAACACCGTTGATCGAACTGCTGTTCTTCGAGGCATCCTCGATCTGCGTCAGTGCGCGGGCCAGAATATCGTGGGCCGACTGTACCGAGCGCTTCACATGCCCCTCGGCTACGCGGAAGATCTCCCCCTCGGCATACCCGATCAACTCGGTTACGTCGGTCGATTCATCGTAGGAGCGGCGTTGGATCTCGGTGGCCGAGCGGATCAACTCGCGCTGCACATACTTCTGGGCGATAATCTTGGCATGAAACTCCACATTGGCAGCCGAACCCACCTTTTGGGTCAGTTGGGCCAGGTAGGTGGCACCACCCACCTCCTTGAGATGCTTCTGCACCTTCAGGCGCTCGGTAACCGTGTAGAGGTCGATCGGCTTGAGTTCGGCCGACAACTCCTCGATGGCGCGGTAGATGGTCTGGTGCTCGGGTTTGTAGAAGGAGTCGGGAACCAGGAACTCCTGTACGGTGATGATACTGTCCTTCTCCAACATCAGGGCACCCAGAACCGCCTCTTCGAGTTCGATCGCCTGCGGGGGAACGGTACCTCCGAGGTCGACTAACTCGTTATAAGCGGTGCGGTTACGGGCAGCCGGGGTGTTGTTGTTATACTCTTTTGCCATAGGGTTTCTCTTCTTCGCGTGATTATTTGAGCAAAAGTAGTAATTTGGTGGGAGTTTTCAAAAAAAGAGCTCAAAGAAATTTTGAAATGAATCCCGACGGGGCTAATAGGGCTTTCGGTGCAGATCGCTTGCAGCTAAGGCGGCAAAACTTAGGCGGCAGTCGGGGAGTGCTCTCAGGATCGCCTCGCCACACGAGATGAGGGTGGCGCCGGTGGTCAATACATCGTCGACAAGGAGGATGTGCCGCCCTTTGAGCCGCTCGGGATGGCGCACCGAAAAGACCTCTGCAACATTCTCCCAGCGTTCGTGACGGTTTTGGCGTGTCTGACTTGGGTTGTTGCGGTGGCGACGGATGGCCCGATGGTCGACCTCGATGCCCAATTCGCGGGCAACACCTTCGGCCAGGAACTCCGATTGGTTGTAGCCGCGTTTGAGGCGTTTGAGGGGGTGGAGCGGGATGGCAATCACCACATCGACATCGGCCAGCAGACCGCCGTCGCGTAGTTCGGCACCATACCATCGACCCATCTCCACGGCTAACTGCCAGTGCCCGTGGTACTTGAAGTCGTGGATCAGCCGCCGCCAGCCACTCGAACCCGAGAAGAAGAGTAGCGCCGAGGCGTGGACAAAGGGAATCTCGCCCCAAAAGGTGCGGCAGAGCGGGTTGTCGAATTGGTGGGTATAGCCGGTCAAAGGGGCCTCCATGCGGCAACGTGTGCAGACGGTCAATGCCTGCTCGCCCAGACGCTCACCGCAGACCGGGCAGTAGGGCGGAAAGAAGAGCGCCTTCAGATCAGACCACCAATCACTGAGGATCGACATCGATGCGGAGATTAACCCCCTTGTAGGAGCCGGTTTGTTGATAGGTTTTCAACACCTCGCGCACCACCCGGCGGGCGCGGATGGCAGAGGCTTTGCGTTCGATCTTGAGAAGAATCTCCACCCGATACTCGTCGCGGATACGGTCGATGAGCGGGGCTGCCGGGCCAAGCACACGTCCTCCAAAGCGATCGCGCAACAGACCGCTCAGGTGGAGGGCAGCCTCCTTCACCAATTTTTCGTCGCGGTGGCCCAGCGAGAAGTGGATAAGGCGCGTATAGGGCGGATAGCTAAAGGCTTCGCGTTCGCGCAGTTCATCGAGGGCCATTGCCTCGTAGTCGCCCTCCACGACCCGTCGAATGATCGGATGGGAGGGGTCGGCACTCTGAATCACCACCTCTCCCGTGCAGGTCGAACGGCCACTGCGCCCTGCCACCTGGGTCATGAGTTGATAGGCGCGCTCGGCAGCCCGAAAATCGGGCGAGAGGAGCAGGTTGTCAGCGTTGAGGATGCCGACCAGCGACACGCGGTCGAAGTCGAGCCCCTTGCTCACCATCTGTGTTCCGACCAAAATATCGGCCTCCCCCCGCTCGAAAGCGGAGATCAAGGTGCGAAATCCCCGCTCGGAGTGTACGGCATCCCGATCCAAACGCAGAATACGGGCCTCGGGCAGGAGGCGTTGCAGCTCCTCGACCACCTTCTCGGTGCCGAAACCAAAGCCCTGCAAAGCTCCCCGACAATGGGGGCAGGCCGTGGGCATCGGCTCGGAGTGGCCACAGTAGTGGCAGAGGAGGCGCTCCTGCCGGCGGTGGTAGCTGAGCGAGACGTTGCATCGGGGGCAACGGGGTGTGTGGCCGCAGCTCGTGCAACTCACATAGGGGGCATAGCCGCGGCGATTCTGGAAGAGGATCGCCTGCTCGGAACGCTCCAACACCTCCTTCAACTTATTGATCAACAAAAGGTTGAAATGGCTCTTGCGTTCACCGCGTTTCACGGCTCGAAGGGTGTCCGAGAGGTGGATTTTGGGTGGCCGGGCCTCGCCATAGCGTTCGCTCAGACGGGCTAAAGCATAGCGGCCGCTCAGGGCGTTGATCCAGCTCTCGAGCGAGGGGGTGGCACTGCCCAAAAGGGTTTTGCAACCCAGCATGCGGGCGGCGGCCACGGCGCAATCGCGGGCCTGGTAGCGCGGGGCAAAATCGCTCTGTTTATAGCCGCTGTCGTGCTCCTCGTCCACGATAATCAATCCGGGGCGTTGGAAAGGGAGGAAGAGAGCCGAACGGGCACCCACCACCAGGTTGCCGCCGCGGTTTTGGGCCAGGCGGAGGAAGATCTCCATGCGACGGGCCTCGGAGAGTTTGGAGTGGTAGGGGGTTACGCGGCTCGAGAAGATCTCGTCGAGGCGTTCGATGAGTTGGGTGGTGAGGGCTATTTCGGGTACCAACAGCAACACATCCCGCCCTTGGGCCAGTTGCTCGGCGATGAGGTGGATGTAGATCTCGGTCTTGCCCGATCCCGTGATTCCGTAGAGCAGGGCGGTATCCACCCGCTCCCACCCCTTGAGGATCTCCTCGAGGGCTTGTTGTTGGGCAGGACTCAGGGTGGGGAGTTGGAATCGGCCGCGCAGGAGCGGCTCCTCCTCCACGATCGAGGCGCTGCGCAGGGTGATTCGTCCCTGCTTTTCGAGTGCCCGGAGGGGGGCTATATCGCTTGCGATAAGGCGGCGCGGGATCTCCTTACAGCCATACTCCTCGCAGAGGTTGGCTAGTTGCAGCAGGGCGTTGTATTGTCGTGGAGCCCGCTTTTCAAGGCGATCGAGCAGCTCCTTCAGGCGTTCGGGGTTGTGGAGGTCGGCCGCGAGCGAGAGGTAGCGCTCGGTGTGGGGGGCAGGCTCCGCAAAACACTCACCGGTGAGGGCCGAGGGCTTCAGGAGCGAAGGCAGGGCCAGGCGCATCACCTCGCCCAGTGACGAGAGGTAGTACTCCGCCATCCACTCCCAGAGCTGCATCTGTTGCGGGCTCAGGAGCCTTACTCCGCCGTAGAGCAGTCGCTCCACCGTGCGGATGCGTTTGGCTGCGGGCGGGGTGTTGTGTAGTCGCCAGACAATGCCTGTGAGGTGTTTTTCGCTCCGATAGCCAAAGGGGACGGCCACAGCCATCCCCTCATTGAGTTCCATGCCCTCTTTGACAGCAAACGTATAGGTCGGCTGGGCCAGCGGCAGGAGTATGTCGGCATAGAGAGACACCCTCGAAAAGCGTTGATCGGGGTGGTTAGATCTTGCTCAAGGCCTCAAAGCCCTTGCCGTAGACACCCATGACGGAGCCTACCGAGATAAAGGCGTTGGGATCCACCGACTTGACCAACTTCAGGATCATCGGGGTTTGGCGCTTGCGGCAGACCACCATCACCACCTTCGACTTCTCGCGGGTGAAGCCGCCCTCCGAGTCGAGCAACGTAACGCCGCGGTGGGCACTCTCCACAATCGTTCGGCGCATGGTTTCGTAGTCGGGGGTAAAGATCAGGATCTGGTTCGACTGCTGGTTGCCGGCCATCACCAAATCGACCGTATAGCCCACCACGACCGTCATGACATATCCGTAGATAATGGCCGGAAGGCCGTAGCCTACCAGGAGCGACGAACCGATGATCGTAAAGTCGGCAATGATCAGGATGCGGCCGTAGCTTACCGTGCGGAATTTGTTGATGATCATCACCACAATATCCACGCCACCGGTCGATCCGCCCTGCATCAGACAGAGCGCCACACCCAAGCCGGCCAAAATACCGCCCAGGATCACCACCAAAAGCGGCTCGATGGCATTTTGTTGCAGTTGAAAGAGGTCAACTCCCTCAAGGATGGTCTGCCAAAAGTTCATCGCTACCGACAGTACGCAGATCGAGAAGAGGGTCTTGATGCCGAAGTTCCATCCGACCAGGAATCCGGCGATGATCAATAGGATGGCATTTACCAAAAAGACCATCGTACCGATCTGTACGCTGAAGCCCAGAAACTCCTGCATGGCTGTACAGATTACCAGCGAAAAACCGGTAGCACCGCCACCCACACCACCGGCCGGCACAATGCAGCCGAGCCAGCCGAACGAATAGAGAAACATGCCGACGACCATCAGGACATACTCCTTGATACCCGTCATGATTGTACCTGCGTTAAGTTGCATAGTTGTTAGGTTGTCTTATTCTGCGGCAAAGATAGGTATTTTTCCCCTTGGAAGCACCTTTTTTCGTAAAATCTTTTTTCGAGCATCTGCCACAATTGTTCGTTGCGTACCAACCCCCAGTTCGGACCATGGTGGTAGCGCGGAGGAGCCTCAGAAGCAAAGCGTTCGACGATGAGGTCGGGCCTCAGACGACGAAAGATCTCGACCATCAGATCGAGGTACTCCTCCAGGCTCCAGAAGCGGAAGGCCGAGGGGTCGCGGTCGTAGGCCTCGGCCATGGCCGTACCTCGAAAGAGTTGCAGTTGGTGAAACTTCACGCTCGTCAGGGGCAGGGTATTGATCCGGGCGGTTTGGTCGAGTAGGAACTCCTCGCTCTCGCCGGGCAGTCCGAGGATAAAGTGGGCTCCGACGTGCAGGCCGCGGGCGGCCGTCTGTTCGATGGCCCGGTGAGCCTGGGCAAAGGTGTGGCCGCGGTTGATCGCCTGCAGGGTTTGGTCGGAGGTGGACTCCACGCCATACTCCACCGCCACGAAGTACTCGCGTTGGAGCGAGGCCAACAGGTCGAGTTTTTGATCGTCCACCACATCGGGCCGGGTTCCTACGATAAGCCCCACCACCTCGGGGTGGGAGAGGGCTTCGCGGTAGCGCTCTTCGAGCACTTCGATCGGGGCATAGGTGTTGCTGAAGGATTGGAAGTAGGCCACATAGCGGGCTGCCTTGCGGTAGCGCCAACGGTGGAACGAGATCCCCTCCTCGATCTGTTGCCGAATCGACTTCTCGGGGCGGCAGTAGGAGGGGGTGAAGGCTTCGTTCAGGCAGAAACTACAGCCCCCTGTCGAGAGTGTACCGTCGCGGTTCGGGCAGCCGAATCCGGCATTGAGCGAGAGTTTCTGCACCCGCCCGCCCAGTTCGCGGCGGAACCACTCGGCATAGGAACGATAGGGCCTCTCCATGGCCGGCTAAAGTCCCCAATCCGAGGCGTTGAAGCTCTCCTTCGGAGCGTTGGGTACGTTGACGAAGAAGGTGTGGCCGGTGAGTCGTTCCAGGTCGGCGATCGACATCATCTCGCGGTGTGTAACATCCTGACCCTTATGCTCGTTGCTGTGGGTGCGGACAAAGGCGGCACACTTCAGATCTGAGGCCGAGCAGTCTATTACCGACTTCCCCGTGTTACCGCGCTTGGTACGCAGAACGGCAATGTAGAACATCGTCGGGCAGGAGACGTCGTTGCGGTCGCCGAAGGAGATCTTCTTGGGCGAGGCCGTCACGCCGTAGCCGTCGGTGTATCGCTCGAAGTAGGTGCCGATCACCAGGTAGGTCGTATCGGAGCATACCTGGCCATCTATCCAGTCCTCCAGGGTGTTCCAACCGCCACCGCCCGTGTTATAGCCCGAGGAGTATTGCGGAGCGATATTCGAGTAGTAGAAGACCTGCTGATTGGTAGTTCTCGAAACCAGACGTTCGGCCGATCCGAGCATGTGGCCCTTGTTGCAACCACCTCCCGTATCCTTGCTGCTGTACTGAATGTTGGAGGGGATCTGCGGATCCTGCTTGTAGGCGTCGGTGCGCTCTACGTTTTTTTTCTCATAGGCGCTGTGGCGCGGGGCGGCCACCCATACCGGGCAGTGGTGCTCGGCCGAGAAGCAGACCGTGTAGTTGCGGGCCATCTGTCCACCCATCGTAACGTCGGTGATGTGGTGGGCGAAATAGTAGTCGCTGTTGGAGGTCTCCTCGATGGGCAACTCGGGCCAGGTGGTGCGCCAGATGCGACCCTCGGCGGGGGTGCTTTCGGTTTTGGTGGTGAAACTCTTTGTGGCGGAGGTGTAGAGCTCTTCGCCGATGGCGGCATAGAAGTACCAGGAGTAGGTGGTGCCGGGTTCGAGGTCGGAGAGTTGCATCTGCTTGGTTCCTGTGCCGGAGCCGCAGCTGAGCTCCACCTCACTGCCTCCGCTTGCACGGTAGCAGAAACCCGCCTCGGAGATCGTCTCCGAACCCGTGTAGGTGAATTGGCAACCGAGCAGTGCTTCGGTGGTGGTGATACCCGTTGTGGTGAGCGAGGTGAAGGTGGGCTCCACGATCACGCTCTCTTCGCTCGGCATTGTGAAGGTTGCCTCTCCGGTCTTGGTGGTGTAGCCGTCGGCCATCTCGAGGGCAAAGTAGTAACGATAGCTGCTCTCGGGTTCGAGGTTATCCAGCGTATAGGTGTGGGTCTTTACCTCGGCAGGGAGTTCTGCCGAGTTCCACTCGGAGGCCGAGCTCTCCTTCCAGAGAAGTTGCAGCTGCTCGATCTCCTCCCGGCCCGTGTAGACCACCTTCACGGTAAAGGTGGCCGAGGTGGCGCTCTTGACCGTAACGGAGGCGCCGCTCAGGGTGGGGTGGGTGATCTGCTCGCCACCGGAGCCCTGCTGAATGATCGTGACGATCACCTTCTCGGCATCCTTGTAGGAGAGCAGGAAGCTGCCTGTACGGGCCGTTGAGGTGCTGTTGGCCTCTACCTCGAAGCGGATCTGCTCACTGCCGATCTCGGGGGTCGAGATCCAGTCAGCATCGCTGCGGCCGCGCAACGAGGCGCCGTCGATCGGATTCTCAAGGGTGTAGCCGATTTGGTAGCTTGCAGCCTCGGGGCCTACCAGCATGGTGTCTTCCCCGTCCAAACGGATCGCGGGCGGATCGCTCGGGGTCTCCGGCTCTTCGGGTTGCGGGATGTAGTTGTTGATGTCGAATTTGCTGGTATGGTCGGCGCATCCGACAAGGAGCAGGGCCGCGAAAGTCCATACAAACCAAAGAGTTCTCTTCATATCAATCTCACTAAATAAACTTAAACTATTCTCGGTTTTTGGAGTCGATCCAGATGGTGACGGGGCCGTCGTTGCAGAGAGAAACAGCCATATCGGCCCCAAATTCGCCCGTGGGAATGGGCTGCTCGAGGCTTTGGCTGAGCTCCCGAACAAAGGCTTCGTAGAGGGGGCGTGCGATCGCTTCGGGGGCCGCCTTGATGTAGGAGGGGCGGTTCCCCTTGCGCGTGGAGGCGTGGAGCGTGAATTGGCTCACAACCAGCGCCCGGCCACCCACCTGCCGAATGTCGAGGTTCATCACCCCCTGCTCGTCGTCGAAGATGCGCAGGCGGCTGATCTTGCCCACCAGCCATGCGATGTCCTCCTCGTTGTCGGCGGCCTCGATCCCCAAAAGGATGAGCAGGCCGTGGCCGATGCTCCCCTTCAAAACGCCTCCGATCTCCACTTTGGCTTCGCTGACCCGTTGTAAAAGTACGCGCATAAAGTTGTCGAATTATTGGTTCGCGGACTCGAAAAACTGCCAGAGGTTATCGCCTTTGGGGGTGGGGGCTACAACGGTGATCGGTTCCTTGCGTACGGGGTGCAGGAGGCTCACCTGCCGCGAGTGGAGCGAGATGCCGCCGTCGGGATTCGAGCGTTTGGCACCATACTTCAAATCCCCTTTGATCGAGCAGCCGATCTTCGAGAGTTGGGCGCGGATCTGGTGGTGGCGCCCCGTCAAAAGCTCCACCTCCACGAGTGTGTAGCGGGCCGAGGCTCCGATCATGCGGTAGTTCAGACGCGACTCCTTGGCTTCGCCATGGGGCTTGTCGTAAGCCCGTGAACGGTTGCTCTTGCTATCACGCAGGATCCAGTGGCGCAGACTTCCCTCCTCCTGTGCAGGGCGGTTTTCGGTGATGGCCCAGTAGATTTTGCGGATGGCTCCCGTGCGGATCATTTCGTTGAGGCGTTGCAACGCTTTTGAACTCTTGGCAAAGAGCACAGCCCCGCTTACGGGGCGGTCGATGCGGTGTACAACGCCCAAAAAGACCTCGCCGGGTTTTGCGTCGCGCACCTTGATAAAGGCCTTGACCTGATCCTCCAGGGCGCTCTCACCCGAGGGATCGGGTTGCACCAGATCGCCCGGGCGTTTGTTGACTACGAGTAGGTGGTTATCTTCGTAGAGGATGTCCTCTTTCGGGTTAAACATTTTCCTGTTATTGAACGTGTTATAGAGTAAATGTGAAGGGGAGAAGTTTCTCGGCCGAGTCGACCTCGGTAGCCGACGAGGCACCACACATCAGGATTCGGATCGGGCTCTTCTGCCGCCGTTCGGCATCGACCAGCACCTGGCGACACTGTCCGCAGGGGTAGCACTCCCGCTCGGCGGGCTCGGAGGCAATGGCCAACACCTCGATCGGGTCGTCGGCGTGGCAGGCAGCATGGTGGAAGAGCAGGGTGCGTTCGGCACAAAGTCCGGCCGGGTAGACCTCGCTCTCTATGTTACTTCCCCTCAGGATACGGCCGCTTTTGAGGCGGGCTGCCGCCCCTACCTGAAAGTGCGAATAGGGAGCATGAGCCCCCCGGGTGGCCTTCACAGCCTCCTCAACCAAAGCTCGATCCTCGCCGACAAGCTCCTCGAAGCTCTCGTAGTGTCGATAGTCGAAAGTGAATTCTCGCTGCATAGTCTTGTGCATTAACCGTTTTCCAATCTCTCCCTCCCCCGTTGCCTGCCCCTTTCGGCATTGGGTGAAAGGGTACAACACGGGAAGATAAGCAAAGGTAGGGTGAAAATTCCAATTTTCAAAGAAAGAGCGGTGAAAAGTGTGCCAAGAGGGGTTGGGTGATAGTTTTTGAAAGAGTTTTAACAATTTTTTGGTTGGGATACTCCAAAAAAACAGCTATCTTTGTTTCAACAATCTAAAACCGAAACCATGAAGAGATCTCTTTTAAGTTGGAGCATGATTGCTCTACTCGCTGCCGCTCTGCTGGCCGGTGGTTGTGGCGGCTCGGACGAGGAACCCATACCGGACAACCCCGAGCAGGAGGAGCCTCAACCCACTCCCGATCCGGAACCGGAACCTGATCCCGATCCCACCCCCGAACCTCAGATCGAGACTATCACCGTGGCGCAGGATGGAACGGGGGATTATACCTCCGTACAGGCTGCCATTGACGCCCTGCCGCAGGACAATCAACCCCGTCTGCTCTATATCGCAGCCGGCACCTATGCCGAGAAGATTATCCTCGGCCCGGGACACAACAACCTGATTGTGATGGGCGAGAGTGCCGAGACGACGATCCTGACCTGGAACGACTCGGCCGGAACACTCGTGAATGGCGAGGCGTTGGGAACGCAGAACTCCGCTTCGGTGGCGATTCGCAGCTACGATGTGGTGCTGCAGAACCTCACCATTCAAAATACCTTTGCCAATCGTTCGGGCCTCTCGGATACCCAGGC
The DNA here is from genome assembly GCA_964600455.1 of uncultured Alistipes sp. Lineage (GTDB taxonomy): Bacteria > Bacteroidota > Bacteroidia > Bacteroidales > Rikenellaceae > Alistipes. The sequence continues at coordinate 9,879 of CAZRJU010000038.1, forward strand.
CGTGGCACTGCGTACCGATAGCGATCGTGTGGCGATCTACGACTGCCGCATTGTGGGCTATCAGGATACCTTCTATCTGAAGAATGCCGGCAGAGTCTATTGCGAGGCGTGCTACATAGAGGGGAATGTCGACTTTATCTTTGGCGATGCTGTTGGCTACTTTGTGGATTGTCAGCTCCACTGCAACCGTCAGGAGAGCGTGCTGACGGCCGCCGCCACGTTGGAGGGGAGCCGTTTCGGCTTTGTCTTCGAAAACTGTACGATCACCCACATCGAGGGGGCCGATTTCAATGGTAAGACCTTCACCACCTTCCACCTGGGTCGCCCCTGGAAGAATAAGCCCAAGACGGTCTTTTTGCGTTGCTACGAGCCCGAGACCCTTTCGCCTGCCGGATGGCGCAGCATGTCGGTTGAGGCCGATCTCTATGCCGAGTATCAGTGCCGCGGCAATGGCGCTTCGGCCGAGCGCTTGGGCCAGCGCGAGATGGGAGGCCGTCAGTTGACCGCCGAGGAGGCCGAGGCCTATACGCTCGAGAACATCTTCTCGGCTGCCACGAATCCCGAGAAGTACAATGCGGACTGGGTGCCTGCGGAGCGTTACGTGCTGTCGGAGTAGTTGACCGGATGATAATACAATAAAGAAGCTGTCTAACAAGGTGATTTCTGCGTTACGCTCGCCCTCAAAATGCTCATTTACGCTTAAGTAAACTCCGCTTTTTCGGGTTTCGCAAGCCTTGAAATCCCGCTTGTTATACAACTTCTGATACAAAAAAGAGCCTGTCTAAAACTTGTTAGACGGGCTCTTTTTGTGTCCGTCAGTGGGTGTTCAGTCGGAACTTAGCCTGTACCTGATAGCTTAATTTGACGGCCTGAAAGTCCAATGCAGTGTTCTCCTCGGCCACGGCATCGCCCGTCTCGGCAAACTCCGCAAAGTCGGCCGAGGTAAGGTTGACCGAGCGTTTGAGTTGCGGTGGTTGGGGCGTTTGATTCCAATCCTGGATGTAGAGGCAGGGGCCGATCGACTGTCCAAGGGCGGTGGCGAGCTCCTCGGCCGATGTGCGGGCATCGAGGATTGCCTCGCGGCGCAACTCCTGTTCGATTTGTTCGATTCGGGTGAAGGCGACCCGCTCGAGAGCCACCTGCGAAACACCCTGATCACTTAGGAGTTGAAAGGCCTGCCAGAGTTGTTGCGGGGCGTGGAGGCGCAGCTCGAAACGGGCCGAGGCAAGGTTTTGGCCGCGGCGGAAGTAGTCGCTCGAGTTCTCCTTGAGGCGCAACTCCTTTTCGGTGTCGATGCCGATGTTTTGCAACCCCTCCACCATGCGGCGTTGTTGCTCTTCGAGCGTTTCTCGTCCTTTGCTATCCTCTTCCGAGAGGGTGATCGAGAGCCAGAACTCGTCGGGGGTAACCTCCCGCTCGGCACGGCCCGTGATCGAGATATGGGGCTCTTCGTCAGAAGATTGGGCCATGGCGGCGAACGGTAAAAAGAGGAGTAGAAGTGTGGCCCAAAGGGTTGGGCGATGGCCGATGATTGTTTTCATGGGATTTGGTTGTTTTAGGTTTTCCTACTTGGGTAACGCATTTAAGGGAGGGTTTATTTCCTGTTATGGGCGATTTCTTGGTAAACCCAAAGGGTTTTTCGTGAAAAATGTCTATCTTTGTTGCTTATTGAACCTAAAAGACAACCAATAGAAGAAAAACGTATGAAAAGATGGATGTTAGCCCTTGTGGCTTTGATCGCGCTCCTGCCTGTATCGGCTGATGAGGGGATGTGGCTTCCGAGTCTGATCTCGTCGCGCATCGACGATATGCGGGCCAAGGGCTTTGAATTGACGGCCGAGGATATCTATTCGGTGAACGAGGCCTCGCTGAAGGATGCTGTGGTGCTCTTTGGTGGCTTCTGTACGGGAGAGATCATCAGCGCAGAGGGGCTTGTGTTGACCAACCACCACTGCGGGTATGATGCGATTCAGAGCCACTCGACCGTCGATCACGACTACCTGACCAACGGCTTCTGGGCCATGAATCGAGGCGAGGAACTCCCCAACGAGGGACTTTGGGTGCGGATTCTGGTGCGCATGGAGGATGTTACCGAGCGCCTCAAGCAGGAGAGCGCCGAGGCTGTTATGGCGGCTGCCTGCGCCGAAGGGCCCAACTACAAGGCCTCGATCGAGCAGATGTACTACGGCAATCAGCAATTCCTCTTCCTTTATCAGCAGTTTGACGATGTGCGTTTGGTGGGGGCTCCCCCCTCGTCGATCGGAAAGTTTGGTGGCGACACCGACAACTGGATCTGGCCGCGCCATACGGGCGACTTCTCGCTCTTCCGCATCTATGCCGATAAGGAGAATAATCCCGCCCCCTACTCCCCGGAGAATGTGCCCTACCAACCCAAGCGTCGTTTTAAGGTCTCGACCGAGGGAATTGCGGAGGGGGACTTCACCATGATCTACGGCTTCCCGGGGAATACGCAGCAGTATATCACCTCGGATGCCGTGCGCTATGTGCAACATCGCTCCGACCCGATGAAGATCGACCTGCGTACGCGTCGCCTCGAGATCATCGGCCATGCCCAGGAGAGTGATCCCACTATCCGTATTCAGTATGCCGCCAAGCATGCCAATATCGCCAATGCCTGGAAGAAGTGGCAGGGCGAGGTGTTGGGCCTGCGCCGTCTCAATACGATCGCGGCAAAGGAGGCTTACGAGGCCGACTTCCGCCGTTGGGCTGCCGATAAACCCGAATACGCGTCGCTGCTCGACTCGATGCATGCAGCCTATGCTTCGGTGGCCGATTGGTACTACATGGAGGAGCTCAAGAATGAAACGGTGCGCACGATCGAGCTTTGTAGTGCCGCCGTGCTCCATGCGGCCGCTGTTGCCGCTGCCGATCCCGAGCGGAGGGAGCAACTCGCCCAACGCCTGACAGCCTTCTATAAGGACTACAACGTAGAGGTGGATAAAGCCTTGACCTGTTGCGTGCTGAAGGGCTTTGAGGAGTATTGCCTTGCAGGGGAGTATCCTGCCGAGTTGACCGCTCTGATCGAGCAGTATGGCAGTGTAGAGGGGTATGTCGACTACCTCTATGCCGAGAGCCTGGCCACCTCGCCCGAGCGAGGAGCCGCTGCCACCGCCGAGCAGTGGAAGGAGGATCCCGCCATGGAGCTCTATCGCCTCTTTAAGCGCGAGGTGGGTCGTATGCCGCGCAACTTGAGCAATCATCCCACCATCGAGCAGTGGTATCGCCCCTACCTGAAGGCACTTATGGCCTTCGATCCCGAGCGGCCCTTCTTCCCCGATGCCAACATGACGCTGCGTGTCGCTTACGGTTCGGTCGGCGGTTATGAGTATGCCGATGGAGAGTATCATACGCCCCTTACGACCCTCGACGGCATCATCGCCAAGGACAACCCCGCCATCTACGATTACGATATTCCGCAGGCGTTGCGCGACCTCTACGGCTCGAATGCCTATGGCCGTTGGGGGGTGGAGATCGACGGCCGCCTCACCGTGCCGGTCTGCTTCCTTGCCTCGAACCAGACCACCGGCGGTAACTCCGGGTCGCCCGTTTTGAATGGCCGAGGCGAGTTGATTGGTTTGAACTTCGACCGTACCTGGCGCTCTACAATGTCGGATATTGCCTTCGATCCCACCATCTGTCGCAATATTGCGGTCGATATTCGCTATGTCCTCTTTGTCGTGGACAAGGTGGGTGGTGCCGGCTATCTGGTTGAGGAGATTTTAGCCGAGTAACCCTCTCCCTTTCGTCGCTCTCCGAAGAGGAGTGTGCGGACGATTTTTTTGTTGAAAGGCGCTGCCCGCCCGATGGGAAACCCCGTCGGGCGGGTATGTTGTTTGTATGGTGTAACTGCAAGGGAATCAGTTTGTTTGCGTTTTAATCATAGGTAAAGCGATATGGAAATATAAAAACAATAAGAAAAAAGAATCGAAAATTGGGCAAAATACGGTGAAATCAGCACGAAAAAGGATGAAAAAGTGGGCCATATATATTGTATTTCAAAAAAAATGCGTACCTTTGCAGTCCGAAAAGTCGGAAAAAAGACGAAATCGGGGGTCGTAAAACACCCCGAAAACGAGTAATAATTAACAAATTAAAGGACAAAATGCCAACTATTCAACAGTTAGTGAGAAACGGTCGAGTAAGCCTGGTCGAGAAATCGAAGTCGCCGGCACTCGCAGCGTGTCCCCAGCGCCGAGGCGTATGTACCCGTGTGTACACCACCACGCCGAAGAAGCCTAACTCGGCTATGCGTAAGGTTGCACGTGTAAGATTAACGAACGGCAAGGAGGTGAACGCCTACATTCCGGGCGAGGGTCACAACTTGCAGGAGCACTCCATCGTGCTGGTTCGCGGTGGTCGTGTGAAGG
>CAZRJU010000039.1:0-14184 GCA_964600455.1 uncultured Alistipes sp.
GCTCACGGTTCTCGAAGGTCTCCTCCATCGTATCGGTGGGCGACGAGAAGTCGGCGAGTTTACGATTCAGCTCCGTTTTCAGCTCGGTCGAGATTTGGTTGGCACGACGGGCGATGATATTCACCGTCTCGTAGATGTTGCCGGTCTCCTTGTCCAGATCCATCAGCTTACGCGTGATGGTGTTGTTCGGAATGTTCTTCTTAATCTCCATATTTTTGTTGTAGTTATTTCTAAAGTTTACTCTCCGTTACCCCCCCCCTCTGATTCGGCATCTTTATTCGGCGGCTTCGGCAGCTTCGGCGGCTTGGTTGCGGTCGCGGAAGTTGGCAGCTTCACGGGCATAGCGTTCCAATTCGCGCAGATGTTTCGATTCGGGATACTCGAACTTGAAGGTTACGTAAGAGTCCATCATGGCCAGGTAGCGGTCGGCCTGCTTCGAGGCGATGGAGTTGTGGGCCAACTCATAGCTCGACGAGACGATCAGGTACATGATCTCCTCGCGGAAGCGCGAGTCGGGATACTGCTTCAGGGCGTTCTTCAGCGCGACGATGGCCGATTTGTGTCGTCCGATTTTGTAGTAGGTGTAGGCGTTCAAGTAGGCCTTCTCGTGCAGACGCTCGGTGAGTTCGCGGCTGATCTCGCGGAATTTCGGCGTGCGGTCGCTGTTGGGGTAGTGGGAGATAAACTCCGTGATGGCCACAATAGCCTGCGAGGTGATTGTCTGGTCGCGCTTGGGGCCGGGCGAGAGGAAGTAGTAGCACATGGCGTGCATTCCCTCGGCATCCTCGATAAAGAGGCTGCGGCCAAAGCGGCGACGGAACTGATCGAGGAGCTCGACAGCCGTCTCGTAGTCACGATCCTTGTATTTGCAGTGGGCGTTGTAGAAGAGGATGCTGTCCTCGCGGGGGGTACCCTGGTAGTAGGAGTGTACCCCTTCGAAGAGATCCGAAGCACGCGACCACTTCTCCTTGGCGTAGAACTCCATGGCCTTCTGGTAGATCAACTCGGGATCTCCCGAACGCAGAATACTGGCCGTGCCGGCACACCCGCCCAAAAAGAGGGAGAGCACCAACACCGTCAGCCAAAAGTGGGGACGTTGCTTACTGCGATATGTAGGTATCTGGTTCATAGGTTCAATCTTCTGCCGCGTAGTCCATAGGACTATAAGCGCACAAAGTTACACAATATTTTTGTAAAACCGAACGCTTGCGTGGCTAAAATATTGTTTTCGGGTGAAAAATCAGGGTACGGGGTCGTATCCGCTCCCTCCCCAGGGGTGGCAACGGGCCAAACGTTTCAGGGTGAGCCAGCCTCCTTTGAAGGGGCCGTGTTTGCGGATTGCCTCGACGGCATACTGCGAACAGGTGGGTTGGTAGCGACACATGGCGGGGGTGAAGGGGGAGATGCAGCGCTGGTAGAAACGGATCAGCAACAGCATCGGAAAGGCAATGATGCGCAACACCCACTGCCAAAAGAGGAGAAGCCACGATGTGGTTTCGGAGGGGCTATTCGGCATGGTCGGAGAGTTTTTCGCTGATGCTCTTCAGGATCTTGCGCACGGCCTGCTCGATGCGGCGGTAGTCGCTTCGCTCTTTCGAGGAGTAGATCAATGCCAGATCCAGGGCCGCAGGGGCCGAGAGGGTAAGCAGGTAGCGATTCAGACGGTAAGCCTCTTTAGTGCGGCGACGCAACAGATTTCGCTTGTTGGCACGCTTGTGATAGCGCTTGGGTACCGAAAAAAGCACCCGTATCGAACTCTCGGTGTCGCTCTCGGCAAAGTAGAGGTAGCGTAACGGATAGACGAAGCCCCCCTCGCCACTCTCAAAGAGGCGTCGAACAGCCCCGAGTGTACGCAGCCTCTCGGTGCGTGTCAGCGAGTTGGTCTTCATGGCGGTCAGGCGGATTATTTCTTGGCAGCCGTATGGCGCACGCGGCTCTTCTTGGCCAGTTTGTGCTGCTGTGTACGGATAAACTCCTCCTTCTCGAGATCCTCCTTCAGTTCGGCGGTGGCAATCTGCTCACCACTCTTGCGGCGTTCGATGTAGATCTCCACAGCCTTGGCCATTGAGGGGGCTTCGGGTGAGGGGGCCGAGGCTTTTACCTCCAGACCGGCCTCCAATGCGGCACGCAACGTTCCCTCGCCAAAGGTGGCGATGTGGGGCAACTCCTCGACGTTGCTCTGCTCGACGAGGGCCTTTACATCCGAGGGCGAGTAGAGGGCTAACAGATCAAACTCCTTGAGCGAGAGCTCCTTGAGATCAGTGGCTACCGTACGGGCCAGGATCACGGGGTCGACCTTCAATTTGAGCTTGGCCAGGGTCTCGGGCAGCTCGGGCTTGTGGGGTTCGCTTAGGGCCAACATGAAACGCTCCTCCTTGTGCTTGATGATCAGCTCGATGAGGTTTGTGAAGCTACCGTCGGCAAAGGAGATCTTGCGCTTGCGGTAGATGATATACTTCTGGAGATAGAGGGCTACGGCCTCTGTCTGGCAGATGTACTTCATCGTCTCGGGAACGGTAATGCGAGCCTCTTCGCAGATGTGGAAGAAACTGTCGACCGTGGTGCGGGAGGTAAAGATTATGGCCGTGTGATCAAGGATCTCCACACGTTGACCGCGAAACTCTTTCAGCGAGACCCCTACTACACGGATCAGGGGGTGATACATAATCTCCACGTTGTGGATCTTCGCCAACTCATGGAAGGGCGATTTCTCGATGATGGCAGGCCGAGGCTGCGAAACCAGAATCTTATTAACTTTCAATGCGTAACCGGTTTTTAGGGTGTTAATTTGGCAGTTTGCGAGGTTGTAACTCACAAACTACCAGCGAATTAGCTTTAGCGCGACAAAGCTTATCGGGAGCAATTCGACGGCGCAAAGATACAAAATCCAATGCAAAATCGAAATTTTTTTCAAAAGAAAGAGTTGAAACGTCTCTTTGAGGTAGATTAGGAGCAGTAATCCGCACCCGATAAGGATGATATAGAGCCACAAACGACCCTCGTCGATGGGGCAGAGTACTAGCAACAGGGCAAAGGGTACGATCGTGAGTGATGCAAGCGAAGAGCAGACCACCTTCAGGTGGATGATCCCCTTGGTGAGCTCTTGGGAGAGGGTCAGGTGGCCCACTGCCGTCAGCAGCAGCACCTGGGCCAGAAAGAGCCCGATCAGGAGCCCCAGGGCAATCGGCAGCAGGGTCATTGTGCCGATACTCTCGGCAGCCGTACCCTCTGCATAGCGAACAGCCAGAGCTGCCGCCATCACCAGTCCGATGATGGCCGAGGTGTGAACCGCCCCCCCCGTCGCGTTGCGTCCCGCCTCGCGGCGTTTGCTGCTAAAGAGCGAAAGGAGCTCCGAGCCGTTGGCGCAGAGCATCAGCAGATAGGCTAAGGCCAGGAGGAGGATCACCCCCTGAAAGAGCGGATGGTCAGTCAGCAGTTCGTTGTAGGGTTGCAACAACGTCTCATCTGCAGCCTGCACCGAGTGAACTCCATAGGCTCCCTTTTCGTTGAGATGGGGGTCGATGATGAGAGGTTTGAAATGCAGAAAAAACTCCTCTATCCGCAAACTCATACGCCCAAAGGCCTCATCCACCCAGGGTGAGAGGCTGAAGGGGAGTTCGGGCTGCGGTAAGAGCACCGGGTCGGCGGCTGCGACATGCTCTTCGATCAAGGGGGTGATATCGCTATGCTCCAGCATCAGTCGAAGAGGCGGTTAAGGGTGATACGAATGGTGGTGCCGCGCCCGATCTCCGACTCGATTACGGCAATACGTCCCTGGTGATACTCCTCGATAATGCGGCGCGAGAGCGAGAGGCCCAATCCCCAACCGCGGGTCTTGGTCGTGAAGCCCGGTTCAAAGATCCGTTTCCAGTTGGCTTTGGCGATCCCCTTGCCCGTATCCTTTACGTCGATCATCACACGCTTTTCGTCCGAGGAGATTACGACGGTGATGGCTCCGTGGCCCTGCAGGGCATCGAGTGAGTTCTTTAGGAGGTTCTCAACCACCCATTCGAAGAGGGCGGCATTGATCGAAGCACGCAACGGGGCGATGGCCAGGCCGTTGTAGTCGAGGGTTACATTGCGGGGAATACGTTTGCGGAAATACATCACCGATTCCCCCACCACCTCGTTGATATTGGCCGGCTGCAAGGGGGTCTCCGAGCCGATTTTCGAGAAGCGATCCACGATCTTCATCAGGTGGTGCAGATCCTTCTGCATCTCCTCGACGGCACTCTGATCGACGGGTTGTGTGCGCAGATACTCAATCCATCCGAGCAGCGACGAGGTGGGCGTGCCCAACTGGTGGGCCGTCTCCTTGGCCAGACCGATCCAAACGCGGTTTTGTTCGTCGCGTTTGGTGGAGCGGAAGGCGATAAAGCCCAAAAGAATGAAGAGGACAACGGCTCCGAACTGGATGTAGGGGTAGTAGTAGAGCGACTTGAGCAGCGAGGAGCGCCCATAGAAGATCAGGTGGTAGTGGCCCCCGCCCCACCAGTTATACTCCACACGGATCGGCGGATTTTGGTCGGCCATCTCCTCCAGACGCCCACGCAGCACCTCGGGGTGGTTGATTACCTCCAAGGGAATCAGGTGGGCCTTCAAAACGTTGAGGTTCTCGTCGGTGATGACAAAGGGAATATTGTTGTGGCTGTCGACAATGTAGTCGATCAGCGGGTCGTTTCCCACCAGGGCATCGCGGTTGGCACGCTCCATGGCACGGGCCCAGAGCTCCACGTCGTGTTGCTCCTTCTCCTTGAGGCGGCGGGCCATATCGTTGGTATAGAGCAGCGAGACCGACCCGAGCAACAGGCCGATAATGATCACAACCACGCGGTTGCGAAACGAGAAGAGTATGTCGCGGCTAATCTTCACGAGTGGGTTGCAGTAGGCGGTTGTAGCGGGTGGTGTCGAGCAGCACTTCGGCGGCTAATCGTACCTCCTCGTCGCGGGCGACGTTGTAGGCTACCATGCCGGCCAAATAGCCGTAGCGCAGGGCAATATCGGCCTCGATGGTCTCCTGAATCTCCTCGCGGTAGGTCTCTAAATTGGTCATCTTGTCATCCTTGAGGTTTGCCTCCAGGTGGGTAATCTGCTGCTCCAACTCCTCGAAGTGGTCGGCTTGGGCGGCCTCCTTCATGCGGGCGAGCATACGGCGCGAAGCCGACTCGTAGGGTACCTCCTTTTCGCGGATAAACTCCACAAAACGGCCATACTCCTCCTCGCTGAGGCTGAAGGTGGCAGGGTCGAAGGGGGCGTTGTGGTGGGCCTTCATGTAGCTGTCCACAAAGTCCTCGATAAAGCCCAAGGCATAGAGCGTGAGGGCGAAATTGCTGATATAGCGCGGCTCCGGTCGCAGGTCGGGCGTGATGCCGCCGCCATCCCATACCGTGCGGCCGTTACGGGTCTGGAAGGCCATCGAATCGACCACTTCGCGCCCTTCGGCTGCAGCATGCTCCGAGTAGTCGATAGCCTGAATACAGCGTCCCGAGGGGATGTAGTATTTGCCGGTCGTAAGTTTTAAGAAGGCATTGTAACCCAGCGGCACGGTCGATTGCACCAGTCCCTTGCCAAAACTCTTTTGGCCAATCAGTACGGCGCGGTCGAGATCCTGGAGGGCGCCGGCCACAATCTCGGCAGACGAGGCCGAATTGCCGTTGATCATCACGGCCAGCGGGATATCGGCTGCAATCGGGGTCGTCTCGGTGAGGAATATGCGCTCGCCACTACGCCCCTTGGTGCGGACAACCTCCGTGCCGACAGGAGTAAAGAGCCCTACGATCTTGACCGCCTCCTGCAGGATGCCGCCTCCGTTGGAGCGGTAGTCGAGAATAAGTCCCTTGAGTTCCCCCTCGCTACGCAACTGCTCGATGGCATGGCGCATCTCCTCATAACACCCCTCGGTGAAGTCGCTGTGTTGGATGAATCCGATTCCGGGGGCTACCCATCCGACATAGGGAATGCCCGGAATGGCAATACGCTCGCGTCGGATTGAGAGTGTGGCCTCCTCGTCGTTGAGGAGGCGCTGAATCTTAACCTTGACCGTCGTATTGGGGTCGCCCTTCAAAAGCGAACTCACCTCACTGATCTCCATGCCTTGGGCCGACTTCCCGTCAATAGCCAGAATCTTGTCGCCGATACGGATGCCGGCGCGGTCGGCCGGGGAGCCCTCATAGGGGCGGGCGAAGATCACCCACTCTCCCCGCTTGCGGATCAACGATCCCACACCACTATACTTGCCCGTGGTTAGGCGGTCGAACTCCGACATCTCCTCTTCGGGCAGATAGAGGGTGTAGGGGTCGAGGCGGTGTACCATGCCGCCGGCGGCGTCGACCATCAACTCGTCGGGGTCAACCTCATCCACGTAGTGGGTCGAGATGGCCCGCATCATGTTGACCAAAATCTCCATGTTGCGGCCCAGGCCGAAGTCGTTGTGGGCAGCCCAAATGCCGGTGAGCACGATGGCTGCGAGAAGCAGTGCTGTGATTCCTCGTTTCATGTTTTACTCTTGGTTGTGCGTGTGGGCCATGTAGCCACTCAGGCGGTAGACGATGCGGGCTACACCGCGACGGTTTCCCTCAACCTCAATCCCCTGCTCGGTGCTGCGTACCGTGATCTCATCCTCGAAGAGCATCATCAGGCGCTGTACGAAGCCCGAGGCGCGGAACAGCCACTCCTTTTCGCTCTTCTGCACCGGCTCGAAACCCGAGGCCAGGAAGGCGTTTTCGATCTGGATGGCGTGCTGCTCAAAGGTGGCCTCCACGTGACGCTTTAGAAAGCCGAAGCGCGGGTAGCAGAGTGCCAGAAGCAGGATCACCCCCACCATCACACGGCCACGGTAGGTGCCCCAGAGTTGTAGGCGCAGCGTGCCGAAGAAGGTGTCGTCCAACGGCTCCCCCATCGTCTTGGTGTAGTAGAGCAGGGCCATGGCGGCCACATAGATAACGCAGAGCGCTACCAAATATTTTACGGAACGGATCAAATAACGAGCCATATATCGCTAAATTTTATAAAGGGTTTTCTCGGGTTGTTTGTGGGGTTGCGGCGATGCGGTCGGCCACCTGCTGCATGAGCCAGCCCGGCGTAGAGGTAGCTCCGCAGATGCCCACCGACCGGGCTTCCTCCAACCAGGCAGGGTTGATCTCGGAGGGCTCCTCGATAAGGTGGCAGGCGGGGTTGGCCGCGCGACATACCTCGAAGAGCACCTTGCCGTTGGAGGATTTGCGTCCTGCCACAAAGAGGATCACGTCGTGGCTGCAGGCAAACTCGCGCAGGTGGCTCTCGCGGTTGGCCACTCGGCGGCAAATCGTATCGTCGACCTGTACCTCTTCGGGCCTTTTGGCACGCAGGCGAATCTCTCGGGCTACCTCTTCAAAGAGGCGAATCGACTGGGTGGTTTGCGAGAGCAGATGAATCGGGCGCGAGAAGTCGATCTGGTCGAGATCCTCCAGCCGTTCCACCACAAAGGCACGATCCTCCACCTGGCCGGTAAGCCCCACCACCTCGGCGTGGCCCCGCTTTCCGAGGATCACCACCTGCCCGCCTTGGGGCTCCATCGCCTCGTAAGCCGCCTTCACCCGCTTTTGCAGGTTGGCCACCACGGGACAGGTGGCATCAATGAGTTCAATGCCCAATTCGGCGGCCCGACGATAGGTGGTTGGGGGCTCGCCATGGGCCCGAATAAAGAGGCGTTTGCCCTTCAGTCGGGGTATTTCGTCGTGGGTTACGGTGCTCAGACCGAGCTGCTCGAGGCGTTGAACCTCGATGCGGTTGTGGACAATATCGCCTAAAGAAAAGACCTCACCCCCTTCGCGCAACGCCTCCTCGGCACGGGTGATGGCCCGTACCACCCCGAAGCAGAAGCCCGAGAGGTTGTCGATGGTTACGCGCATGGTGGATCGGGTGTTAGAGGGCGGCCAATGTGCGGTTGTAGAGCTCCATGAACCACTCCATTTGCTCCTCTACGCGCATGTGGCTGTTGTCCAATACGATGGCATCATCGGCTTTGCGCAGGGGCGATACCTTGCGGTTCATGTCGGCCTCGTCGCGCGAGATGACGTTCTGCAGAACCTCGTCGAAGGAGACCTCATCCCCCTTGGCCGTGAGTTCATCATAGCGGCGCTGGGCCCGCACCTTCGGATCGGCCGTCATAAAGAGCTTGATCTCCGCCTCGGGGAATACCGTGGTGCCGATGTCGCGGCCATCCATCACCACCCCCTTGCGGCGTCCCATCTCCTGCTGCAGGGCCACCAACTTCTCACGTACGATCGGAATGGCACTCACGCCGCTTACGCAGTTCGAGACCTCGATCGTGCGGATCTTGCCCTCCACGCGGTCGCCGTTGATGTAGATGTCGCTGGCTCCGCGTTCGGGATTGAAGCGGAAGGCCACCGAGATCTCGGGCAGCAGGGCGACAACGGCCTCTTCGTCGATCATACCCGAGCGGATGGCACCGTGCTCCAGGGCGTAGAGGGTTACGGCGCGATACATGGCACCGGTGTCGATGAAGATATAGCCCAGACGGGCAGCAATGGCCTTGGCAAAGGTGCTCTTGCCGCACGACGAGAAACCGTCGACGGCTATGATGATTTTTTTCGTATTAGTGGACATCGGGGAATATATCAAAAAAGGTGGATAGAATCGTGTAGATACCCAACAGACTGATGATCAGGCCGGCTACATGGTTGATCGTAAGCATGTGGCGCGGGCGGAAACGGCGGCGGAAGAGGTTGATCACAAAGGCCAACAGGCTCCACCAGGCGAGCGATCCGCAGAAGAATCCCATGATGACAAACCATCCGCGCACCACGCCGGCCAGATCGACCGTCTCGACCGTGGCAATATCGAAGGCGGCAAAGAAGGCCAGGATGTAGGGGATGACCATGATGAAATTGGCGATCGTGAGGCCGAAGATCGAGGCAAAATCCTGCCAGGGCGAACGCTTGCCGGCCCGGTTGCGACGAATCTGCGGTACGGGATTCTGGGCAAACACCCACACGCCGACCACCACCACAAAGATTCCGCCAATCACCCTGAGCAGCGTGTCATACTGCTCGATGTGGGATTGCAGCATCGTGTAGCAGAAGTAGGCGATGATGGCCATCAGCGTATCGGCACAGGTTACACCCAACCCGGAGATCAGGCCCGAGCGGCGGCTCTTGCTCAGCGTACGCTGGATGCAGAGTACAGCCACGGGGCCTACCGTAATGGAGGCGGCCACCCCGACGCACAATCCTCGAAACAGGACTTCGAAAACCTCTAAACCCAAAGTAGTCATTTCCGCTTGGTAGTTAAAAACATACTGCCGTGTAGCCGACAAAGGTACGAAAAAAACTCCAAAGCGAAAAACCTTCTTCCCAAACTTATGGAATAAAACGAAAAAAAGCCGAGAGGGGCCGTTGAAAGCCCCTCTCGGAAGTGGTTGTGCCGGCCTGCCTTAGCGTTGCTCATGGACTACGCGGTGATTATCCCGGGTTACTTTGTTCTCCTGCTTTTTTGTGTTTAACTCTTTTTGGGGGCTTGTTATGCGACTCCTTTCATTTTGTTCAGACTTACTTTTACTCCTCTTTCGCGCAAGTCGTCGACCAAAGCCTGATAGTATCGTTTTTCAACCAAAGTCGGTGCGTAGAGCCTCGGCCGCTTGCCGCTCTTCAGGTAGATCCTAATATAGGGAGTCAGATACCCAAATCCTTGCGTTATCTCGACGGACTGAATCTTATTATAGTCGTATCGTCTACTCAAAAAGGGATAAACGGCATGCAGTATACTCAACTGTTCATTGGTGGTCTCCACATACCAACTCGAAAATAGGCAGGATCCGGGAATAAAAACCCAAAGGAGCGTGCAAAATACGATCAGCGGTATATTGGCCTGTCGAGGTTCGAGGATGGCCACCAAGAGACAGAGCGACATCGTAATAAACATCGCCAAGGCAAAACGCCCGGGTGTGGATTTGAGAATGGGACACCTGTATACTCGTTTCGTCTCTAACATACGACGTTCTAAGTGATGAATAAAAAAGATAAAAGCAGGTTGAGGATCAAGCCGATCCCGACGGACTCTTGGTGCCGGATGGCTCCACTGCTTTCGGCTATAGCCCCCCTGGCGGAAACAAAAACTTTTCCCACGTTTACAAAGATATAAAAAGAGGGGAAATTCTCCAAGCGGGAAGAGAAGAAAAAGGGAGCCGATAGGGAAAAAGAGGTGAAGAGTGGCGATTTGGCTGTAAAAAAAGGGCGAGATAGGCCCTCGCTCTCGAAAATAGTTGTATCTTTGTCGCCGTGAAAAAGTCGCTTACATCGCGTCGTCTGTTGGCTGTGCTGCTCTCCGTGGCGGCACTCTCGCCCGCCTGGCTTGGCGGGAGTGGGCTCTCGCTGCTTGTCGGGTTGGTGCCGCTGCTCTGGATCAGTGCCTCGGTAGGGGAGGATCGCCGCTCCTGGTGGCAGGTCTTTGGCTGGGCCATGCTGACCTTTGTGGGCTGGAATCTCGCTACCGTCTGGTGGATCTGGAACGCTACACCCGTGGGCCCGATCGCCGCAACCATTGCCTCCACCTTCCTCAATATGTTGGCCTTTATGACCTTTCACTCGGTCTCGAAGCGAGGCCCCAAGGTCTTGGCCTACACCCTGTTGATCGCCGGATGGATCACGACCGAGTATTGGTACACGGTGGGGGAGTTCTCTTGGCCATGGCTTATTTTAGGTAATGGATTCTCTCACGATGTACGCCTGATTCAGTGGTATGAGTATACGGGTGTCTTTGGCGGATCGCTATGGGTCTTGCTCTGCAACATACTCCTCTTTGAGGCGATGCGTGGGATGACACGCCTTCGTTGGGTAGCAGCCGGGCTTTGTGTTGTGCTCCCGATGCTTCTTTCGTTGGGGATCTACCTCGCCAACGAGCCGGATCCCACCGCCGAGCGGGGATTGGTTGCCGTCCTGCAACCCAATGTGGATTGTTACGAAAAGTTTGCGGGCGACGACAGCCGTCAGGAGCAGAACCTCATGGAGCTCCTTTTGGAGGCACCCAAAGAGGCCGACTTTATCATCGCTCCCGAAACGGCCCTTACCCGCTACATGGACGAGGAGCGTATCGGGGACTATGCCCATATCCGCCCCTTTATGGATACGTTGCGCAACGGATACCCCCACTCCACCTTCATTACGGGGGCCAATACGTTGCGCTATTACGCTCCGGGCCGTCAGACCGAGACGGCTCGTGCCGGCCGCGGCTATTGGTATGACCATTTCAACACCGCCCTGGCACTCGATTCGACCGGCGTGCAGGGGCTCTACCACAAGGGGCGTCTGGTGATCGGGGTGGAGAATACCCCCACCTGGGTATTCCGCGCCATGCAATTCTTGGTGGTCGATTTGGGCGGCGTGTTGGGCCAAATCGGGGTGGGGCAGGAACGCCGTACTTTCCAGGCTCCTTCGGGCATTGAGGCCGGGTCGGCCATCTGCTACGAGGGACTTTATGGTGACTTCTACGGCGATTTTGTGCGCCGAGGAGCAAGCCTGATGCTCATCATCTCGAACGACGGTTGGTGGGGTGATACGCCGGGCTACCGCCATCTCTTCTCGCTCTCGCGCCTGCGGGCCGTGGAGCACCGCCGCGCCATTGCCCGCTCGGCCAACACCGGCAAGTCGGGCTTTATCGACTGCCGGGGTGAGGAGGTGGGCCCTACGCTCGGATGGAATGAGCGGGGTGTGATCACCTGCTCGCTGCCACTCAATCATGAGATCACCTTCTACACCCGTTGGGGGGACTACATCGGCCGCATCGCCCAATTGGTGGCGGGCCTCTCGTTGCTCTACTACCTGGCCTGGCGCATCAAACGGCGCAACCTGCTGATTGATTGACCCCTTACCGAAAACGAAAACTCTCAAAACAAACAATATGAACTACAACCAGACACTCGACTATCTCTTCTCGTCGCTCACCTCCTTCCAGCAGAAGGGGGCTTTGGCCTACAAGCCCGGCTTGGAGCGTATCACTGCCTTTTCGCGCCATCTGGGTAATCCGCAGCGCAACTTCTTTACGATTCATGTGGCAGGTACCAACGGCAAGGGTTCTGTCTCCCATATCTTGGCCTCGGTGCTGCAACAGGCAGGCTACCGCACGGGTCTCTACACCTCGCCCCATCTGACCGATTTCCGTGAGCGTATTCGGGTTGATGGCGAGATGATCCCCAAGCAGAAGGTGGTCAACTTTGTGGATAAACACCTGGAGAAGATCAAGGAGTTGGAGCTCTCCTTCTTTGAGATCTCGACCGCCATGGCCTTCGACTTCTTCGCTCAGAGCGATGTGGAGGTGGCCGTTATCGAGACGGGCCTTGGAGGAAGACTCGATGCAACCAATATCATCGTGCCGCTCTTGAGCATCATCACCAATGTCGACCTCGACCACACGGCCCTGCTTGGTGAGCGTATCGAGGAGATCGCCCGCGAGAAGGCCGGTATCATCAAGAAGAGTATTCCGGTGTTGGTTGGTGAGCATAACCCGGCCTGTGATGAAGTATTCAGGGAGGTGGCAGCCTCACTCAAATCCAAATTGATCTATGCGGAGGATATTTTCCGTTGTGGCGAGGGCTGCAAACAGGAACTGTTGCAGTCGTTCCACATGGAGCGTGTGCGCGATGGCCATCCCTTCGATGTGGAGCTCGATTTGATGGGTGACTACCAGGCCCGCAATATCCTCACAGCCTCGGCAGCTGCCGACTTCCTGCATGAGGAGACCCCCCTCACCATCTCGCGCCGTGCCTTCCGCGAGGGTACGCGTACGGCCGCAGCCAACACGTCGCTTTCGGGGCGTTGGCAGCAGTTGGGGCAAAACCCGCAGATCCTTTGCGATACGGGCCACAATCCCCACGGCTTGGCAGCCGTGGCAGGACAGCTCGAGCGCGAGGTGAAAGGCGAGCTCTATGCCGTGGTGGGTTTCGTGAAGGATAAGGATGTGGAGCGGATGTTGGCTTTGTTGCCTGCCAAGGCCCACTACCTCTTCACGCAGGCCTCTTCGGAGCGGGCTTTGCCCGCCACGGAGTTGGCCGAATTGGCCCGTCGCCACGGCCTTCAGGGCGAGGCTTACCCCTCGGTGAAGGAGGCGCTGGCCGAGGCAAAGGCAAAGGCAAAGGCCGAGGATACGATCTTTGTCGGAGGCTCTACCTTTGTGGTGGCCGAGGTGCTCTGAGATTTTTCGCCGCCAAGGAGTTGGATAAACCGGTAAAAGTTTGTACTTTTGCTTGGTAGATCTCCGCTTTGGCGGGATAGATCCCAAACCCTCCCGAACGTACGACAGAAACGAAACAAAAATAAGAAAACCTTAAAATTTTTAGTAACTATGGAGATTCCCTTTGCAGAATCCTACCGCATTAAGATGGTAGAGCCCTTGCGCAAGAGTACGCGCGAGGAGCGTGAGCAGTGGCTCAAGGAGGCTAACTACAACCTCTTCATGTTGAAGTCCGATCAGGTCTATATCGACTGCTTGACCGACTCGGGTACGGGTGCCATGAGCGACCGTCAGTGGGCCGCTATGATGATGGGCGATGAGAGCTATGCCGGCTCCTCTTCGTTCTTCCAGCTCAAGGAGACCATTACCCGCATCACGGGCTTTGAGTATGTGATCCCCACCCACCAGGGCCGTGCTGCCGAGAATGTGCTCTTCAGCCACCTGGTAAAGGCCGGAGCCGTAGTTCCCGGCAACTCGCACTTCGATACCACGAAGGGCCACATCGAGAGCCGCAAGGCTACTGCCTTAGATTGCACGATCGACGAGGCGAAGGATACCCAGTTGGAGATCCCGTTCAAGGGTAATGTAGACCCCAAGAAGTTGGAGAAGGCCCTGGAGCAGTATGCCGAGCAGGTGCCCTTTATCATCGTTACCGTGACGAACAACACGGCCGGTGGTCAGCCCGTATCGATGCAGAACCTCAAGGAGGTACGCGCCATTGCCGACAAGTATGGCAAGCGTGTGATCTTCGACTCGGCTCGCTTTGTGGAGAATGCCTACTTCATCAAGACCCGTGAGGAGGGCTATGCCGATAAGACGATCAAGGAGATCTGCCGCGAGATGTTTGCTCTGGCCGACGGTATGACCATGTCCTCGAAGAAGGATGGTCTGGTGAACATGGGTGGTTTTATCGCTACCCGCCACGAGGATTGGTACGAGGGTGCCAAGCGCTTCTGCATC
>CAZRJU010000040.1:0-13953 GCA_964600455.1 uncultured Alistipes sp.
GGAAGTGCTCTACCACTGAGCTACAACAGCAACATTGCTCCTTGAAAGCGGTGCAAAAGTACGCAACAAAATTGAATCCTGCAAACTTTTTGAACTCTTTTTTTTATTTTTTTCGTTCATCTGCCCTTTTCTTTCCCACGATGAGGGGTGAAGGTCGAAGAGACTAAGCCACTTAACCAAACAACCAAACAACCCCGCTCACTTTGGAGTGGGGCTGTTTGGTATCTTGCCAACTACTTCTTTCCCTCCTCGGTGGGGGGTGTTGTTTCCCCTTCGGGCTGTGAAGAAGAGGTTTCTGCGGTGGAGGCGGAATCAGCCGTTGTGGCAGCCTCCTCTGAAGGGGTGGTATCCGAAACTGTGGTGGAGGGATTCGCCTCGCCTCCCTTCTTGTCCTCACCCTCTGTTGAGGGTTTCAGGGGCGTAAGTCCCCCCTCAACCGGGGCGGGTTTTTCGCTCACCTCGGGGCGCTGTTCGCGGACTCCGCTATTGCTGCCCGTCTCCCCCTTCGAGCCCTTGCCTGAAATTTGACCACTCTGTCCGGGTGCCGACTCCTCCGTGACAAAGGGGGAGTCCTGCTCCTGCGAGGGAGCGGGTTGCGTGGGGGAGGATCCCCTCACATCCGACCCGGCCGGCGGGGCGGTGGGGCGGCCCTGCTCTCGTGTCGCTTTGGGCTCCTCGGGCACCTCGGAGGACTCTTCGGTATCCACTACGGTCTGCATCTGCTGTTCGATGGCCACAAGCTCCTCCAAAGTGGCTACTTGGGCTAACTGCTCGTGCAGTTCACCATAGCGCTCGGAGGAGGCTTCATTTGCTTGGGAGAGGCTGTCTAATTGTTCGCCTAAATACTTTTTGCCGCCCTGCAACAGCAGGTCCTTATCCTCGAGAGTGATCTCATTGGGAGAACTCTCTAACGCATCAACTAATTCCGGCATACCCCATCTAGTAGCGTACTCCACCATCAAGGCCTTATACTCCAAATCGGGCTCCTGAACCGACTTTCGGCCCAAGAGGAGATAACCTCCCACCGCCAACAGAACAAAGAGGATCAGCATGGTTGCCCAACGCACCACCCGCTTGCTCATGCGGAACGAGATATAGCTCTTGGTCTTCATGGGTTCGGGCTCGGGGTTTCGAGGGGTAGGGTTCAGCGGCTCGGGTTGTGGCTGAGGTGCCACTACGGGGCTCTCCCCTTCGAGCAATTCGCAGAGGATCACAGTGACATTGTCATACCAATCGGAGCCCTCGGCTGCAGCCCAAAGTACCTCGCGCAATCCCTGCATCGAGGCCCGATTCTCCCGAATCAGATCCTCCATATTGAAGCCGGGATATTGGTTGCCCTGCATATCGTAGCTCTTTCTGTCGCGCAGCACGCCGCAGAGGCCATCGCTACATACCATCAAAATATCTCCCTTATAGACGGGTACGGTGCGGCTCTCGGGCTGTGCCTGCTTGCCGGGATCACCCAACGAGCGGGTGATGATGTTGTTCATCGGGTGATCGAAGGCGATCTCCTCGGTAATCAGCCCCTTATCGACCAACTCCTGTACGTAGGAGTGATCCTTCGTAATCTGGCGAAGGCCCTGCTCGGTGCGGTAGAGGTAGGCTCGGCTGTCACCACACCAGGTAGCCGTAGCTTCGCCCCCATAGAGCCACACCAAAACGATCGTAGAGCCCATTCCCTCGCAATCGGGATTACGCTTTGCCTCGCTCTTGATGGCATTATCGGCCGCCACCACCAAGCGCTCCATGTAGCGGGCTCGTGTTTCGGCCGATCTTACCACATCGGCCGAAAGGCGCTCGCGTTGGAAGAAGCTCTTGACGGTCTGGATAGCGATGGCTGAGGCTACCTCACCGGCATTGGTACCTCCCATGCCGTCGGCTACCACCATCAGGGCTCCCAAATCGCCCAATGTCTCTACGCGATCGGTAAAGAACTCGCCCTGCACTTCGTTGGTCAGGTCGGCATCGACAAAGAGGTCGTCCTCATTTCCCCGTTTGGGGGCTGCGTCGTCCCACTTTCCTGCCGGATCGGTATAGGCTGTTAATCTGAACTGAGTTAGTTTCATGGTCATTACTGCATTTTTGGTTTTTCACTATCCCCCGAGGGCTGCTCCTCGCTCACGGGCGGGCGCTGATCTTCCGCTGTAACAGGAGGACGATCCCCCTCCACGGCAACGGGCGGGCGCTCCTCTCCCGTGCTTGATGGTTGTTCACTATCGGTTGCTACATGGGGCGGTCTTGGTTGTGCGATCTCCGTAGTGTGGCTTGCTCCCACACCGCGCTCCTCTTCACCCGTCGGAAGCTGTGAGGCCTCACCCGAACCGGCCAACGCTTCGCTCGGAGTCGGGATCGGGGTGAGCTCCCCCTCGGGAAGTTGGGGCGCCTCGGCTGAGGTCGGCTCCTCGCGCGGGATCAGCAACATCCAACCACGTTCTCCCTCCACGGCAATGCCCTGCAAGAGGAAGGTGATCGTTCCGCAGCCGTCGTAGCGGGGAACTAAGTAGAGGCCGCCCAATACCTGCTCGTTGGTCGAGGGAGCCGAAAGCTCACAGCACCCGACACCCTCCTCCAAGGTGAGGGTTTGGCGGTAGGTTACCAGTGAGAGTTTGGCCGTGGCGGAGTCTGCCCGATTGGACGTTGTCAACCATACGAGCCATCCCTGCTGCTCACCTGAAAGCGGCTCCACCTTGAGCCCTTGCGCACAAAAGAGCGTATCGGTTACATGATCCCACGGCGATTTATCCAGCATTTCGCGTTTGAGGGGGGCTATCGTGCCCACCTCGCGCCAAAGCGAATCCTTCACCGTACGGATGGCCGTGCGGGAGTAGATCGGTCGCAACTGCGTACCCCGATAGGGGGTGTAGTGGCTGTCCTGTTGCCAAGGCTCCACCAAATCGCGGTGGGTGATATAGCCCTTTTGGGTGCGAACGGCAAACGCCTCGGCATAGCCGAATTGCGCCTCTGCATTCCAGGTGTAGCGCTGCATCGTGACGCTATCCTCCAGCTGATACTCCTGACGCATAAGCATCACACTCTCGCGGATGGCCTCCTCGATAAACTGCTGGTTGGCCGAGCGGACAAAGCCTCCGAGCGAGAATTGGGCATCGGCCGAAAATAACGTGCCGAAAACAAGGCTAATAGCTAAAACCAAGTGTTTCATTTTCAATTCTATCTGTTATCGCAATGCCGACAAAGGCACCACGAATCCGGTAACACGTCCGGCACCTGCCGAGACGATACCCACTACCACCAGGCGGCCATTCTCGTCGGTGTAGAACACGGGGCCACCCGAGTTCCCCTGCTCGTAGTTGGTATCGGTGGTCAGGATTACCCCCTGATTGAGCCCCTGCGTGGCCGCGATACCGCTACCATAGACGGGGTTGATGTCGTCGATGGCATTGGCACCCAGACCGAGCGGGAATCCCAGCACGGTGAGCTTCGTACCGCGCTCAAGCGAGCGGCTCTTCGCGGCATCGAAGGGAAGACCCGAACTCTTTGAGGTACGCATGTAGGCGTAGTCGGTCTCGTCGAGCTGAGCCAAAGCAGCACGGTAGCCGTTCTCCATGGTTCCCACCTCGTCGTGCGAACGGTCGCAAACAAACTGGTCGCTGGAGAACTCCAACTGCGCACCCGACGACGATACGGCGATAAAGTGGCATATCACCTGGCCGCCGTTTTGGGCAATCTGGTTGAGCTGCAACAAGGTCTCGTCGATCTCGCCTCCACTGAACCAGAAGTACCACCCCTCGGTTACGTGGCGGGCCGTTACGAAGCGGCCGTCATCGAGCAGGAATCCCGTACCGGTCCAACCCGGAGCATCCTCTCCGCACTCCAGTTCACCCTGCGTGCCGTCGGGCGTGCGGATCGTGAACTTATAGGTCTGGATAAAGAATACGTGGGGCAGACAGGCGTTGATCGCATTGTTGTCGACCACCGTACCCACCGAGGCGGCAGGCGGGCGGTTCTCCACCGTCTTCAGGCGGCTACGCAGACGGGCAATCTCCTGCTGCGAGGCCTCCACGGCAGCTGCCGCATTGGCACTTTGGCGGCTGAGCGAGTCGATTGCTGCCTTGGCCTCGTTCTTATAGGCCAACAAGCGACCTTCTGCCTCCTCGGTAGCCTCCTTCAGGCGCTTCACTTCGCTGTTGGCATCGTAGAGGAAATAACCTCCGCAGCCAATCACCAACAGCAGGATGCAACTCAAAGCCGTGAGGGCCTGCTTATAGGGGCGCAGGGCCTGCTGACGGAAGAGGTTCAAACGCGAAGTGAGGTTCAGGCTGCTCACCAAACCCTTCTTTCCCTCGGGAATGATAAAACCAAGTTTCGGGCCATTAGTCGAGAGTTGAATCTCGTCGCCATTTTGAAGGTACCACTGTCCCTGAACGGGGTGTCCGTTCAGAAAGGTGGGGTTGGTCTGGGAGAGCTGCACCAGTTTCCAGTTGTCGCCTTCGCGCACAATGGCGGCATGACGGCGACTTACGGTCTGGAAGTTCTCGTCGAAACGCACCTGACAACGGGGATCGCGTCCCAACTCGATCTCATCCACGATAATGGGTTGCGACTCTCCGGCTTTGTGGTACTTGGAACTGACCTTGTGTACCAGGGTGTAGTAGCGGCGGCCCTCACCTCCAAAGACCGACTTCATGCCCGCTCCGACCGATCCGGCCAGCGAGCGCTTATAGGGTTGTGTTGCTTGTGCCATGTCTTACACTGCTAAAATCTTAACGTCTCAATAGCTGTTTTATTGAGCCCCGAGGGGCAATTTTTTTACTATATATTATAAGGTGGTTTTCTGCTTTCAATTAGTTCACCTTCGTATCGCCACGCCAGGTACCCGTCTGGGAGCTACCCTGATAGGGCAGGTAGATACCGTAGCCATCGCGCTGACCCTCCTCCCAGGGGCCATACCAGGCAGCACCCGACGACCAGAGGTAGATGCCGTAACCATGACGCGCACCATTCTTCGTTTCACCGACATACATGGCACCATCCGTATACTTGATCACCTCGAACTTGTACTGCGAATAGTTATCGCCGTTGGGATAGGTGCCCGTGGGCGAGTCGTTCGAGAAGTCGCCGTAGTAGATCAGGTTACCCCACGAGTCGTAGCAGGTACCCTTTCCCGACTTATTGTCGTTGTCGTATTGGCCCACGAAGTAGCGGCATCCCTGGCAGTTGCTGATGTAGTAGCTGTCGTCGCCCATCATGTAGATACCCATGCCTTCCTTGTTGCCACCTTCCCAGCGTCCCCAGAAGTAGTCGCCATCCTCGCTCCACCAGTAGACACCCAGGCCTTGTCGTACACCGTTTGAGTTGCGTTGGCCCTTGTAGGCTCCATTGTCGTAGTTATGATCAACGTAATCCACCGCTTTGCGCATCAGCGTAGCCCACTCTTTGCGCGAGAGGGCGTTACTCTCCTGCGAGTTGCCGCTGCCGCCCGAGTTGCCGCTGCCGCCCGAGTTGCCGCTGCCGCCCGAGGCCTGCGTTACGTTGACGCGTACACGCTGATCGGCCGACTCCACGCGGAACCAGTCCGAACGCGACGAGCCCGTCGTGTTGGCCTCCCAGCTGATCGTGAACGAGGAGGCTGTCTTGTTGGTTACCTCACACCATGAGGGGAGCAGATAGACACGGTAGTCGCTACCGTCGGTCGATACGTAGTAGGTCTCCGAACCGGCCGAGCCCGACCAATTCGACTGCACCTCGGTCTTATTGTCCACGCGCAGATAGGTGGCATCCGTTGCGCCGGGAGCGTGTGCCTGACGAACATTGACACGCACATCAATATTGTTGGAGGTTACCTCAAACCAATCCGAACGCGAGCACCCCGTATTCGTATCCCACATGATGGTAAACGAGGTGGAGGTCTTGCTCGTCAGCTTACACCACGAGGGGAGCAACCATACCTTGTAGTCGCTACCATCGGTCGATACATAGTAGGTCTCGCTGCTGCACGCGTGGCCCCACGAGGAGTTCACCTCGGTCTTGTTGTCCACTCTAAGGTAGCTGGCGCCCGTGTTATCGCTGTTACCGCGATCTACCGATGTGGCACTCTCGAAGGCTGCCGAGCCGGCACCCGAGTTTCCGCCTCCCGAGTTTCCGCCTCCCGAATTGCCACCGGGCTTAATGCCGGGCTGCAGGGTGATCTCCTGGCTCTTGAGCTTACGGCCTTGGTAGTAGACCTCCAGGCGAACCACCGAGGTCTGACCATAGCTGCCGGGGCTGGCATTGCCCCAACCCGGAAGGGTGAAGTGGTTGTTGGCACCGGGTTTTACGGTAACTTCCTTTGTGTAGGTGTAACCATCGGGCGAGGAGGAGCTCTGCGAGAGGATGTTATCCTCAAAGATCTTCACATGCAGCGTGATCTGCTGCTCCCGATCGCTCAAACCCGTGTAGAAGACAGCGGGCTTCAGGTAGCAGATCGAACCGGCATAGAGGGTCGAACCGTAGGCGTCGATCACATTGTTGTCGTCATCCTCGTTGCAGAAACGGATCGAGGTGATGTTCATGTGGCCTTTGCGAGCGATTTCGGCTGCATCGGCCTGTGCCTGAGCTCGTTGAATAGCCTGGTTACACTTCGAGATCCAGCTGTCTAAGTCGTGTCCCATCGGGGCATCGGGGCAATTCTTGGCCTCCACAAAATAGTTCTTGGCCTTGGAGTAGTTCCCGTTGTTGTAGAATCCAATACCCTGTTGGCGGGTCGAGTTGTAGCAATCCTGCGCCATCACGTGCAGCGCACAGAAGAGCATCAAACAAAGGGTGAGTAGTCGTTTCATGGCTTTTATGTTTTAATATTTTATTTCTTCACTACCTTAAAGAGTCGGCAGCGTTCGCCTCCTCAGGTCGTAGCGCTTCGTAGGCGGCACGTACCTCAGGATCCTCCTTCAGCGAGAGCGAGAGCGAATAGTAGCTCAGTGCATTGGAGGTATTGCCTAAGCGGTTCTGCGAAGCAGCCGCCGTGGCCCAACCCTTGGCTGCAGCCTCCAGCTTGGGCTCCAACTCCGCACGCAACGAGGAGCACTCCATGTAGCTGTCGTTCACCTCGAAATAGAGATCCTCCATCTCCTCTGCCTGACCAAGCAACTCCTTGGCCTCGATCAGTAATTGAGGCTGGCTGCTGCAGCCCTGGTTGATCTTCGAGCGGCACTCCTCGATCAGGGCCGTATAGTCGGCCACATTGGCTTCGGCGTCGCGCTCCAACTGGCTCGGCATCAGGAAGTAGTAGGCAGCACCACCACCGCCAAGCAACAGCAATACCAGGAGCAAGATCACGACCTTGCCCATGCCGCCGCCCTGCTTTTTGTTTTTATTGGCCTTCTCAAAGCGGCTACTGCGCGGGGCGTTGCCACCCTGCGGTACGGTGGCCTGACCGCCTCCTCCCGTAGCACCCTTCAGGGGCTGCGTGGCACCACCACCGCCAAAACGGCCGCCCGCTGCGGCATTGGGCTGACGCACGGTCTTGCCGAGTGCCGGCTCCTCTTTGGTCTGCTCCTCTTTGGCGGGCTCTTCTACGGGAGGCTCGGGTGTCCTCTTGGGCTGATTCGGATCGGCCGACTTGAACCAATCGGCCCCCTTGCGATCACCGCGCAACCAGGCGTCGGCATACTCATAGAGCTTTTGGGCCGTGGGACGATCCCAGGTCTCCTTCTGCATGCAGGAGTAGATCAGGTGCTTGAGTTCCTCGCTGATGGGCTTGTTGATGCGCGGAATGGCCGCTCCGCTATTCTGCATGGCACCGCCCTGACCAAAGAAGGGCAACTCCCCGGCCACGATCTCGTAGAGGGTAACGCCAAAGGCCCAAATATCGGTCGCTTTCACGGCTGCCGGATTCTCCGAGAAGGTCTCGGGACCCATGTAGGGAAGGGCACCACCGATCGACTTGCTCTGCACCTCACGCGAGGAGTTACGCAAGAGGGTAGAACGCATCTTCGTACTCACACCAAAGTCGGTGATTACGTAGCGGTTGCTCTCATCGAGCAGGATATTGTCGGGCTTGATGTCGTGGTGGATGATATCCTGGCTGTGGAGATACTCCAAGCCGCAGGCCACGTCCCGTACAAACTTCCAGACACTCTCCTCGTTCTCCGTGCCGATCAAATCAATCGACTTGCCCGGGCAGTAGGGCATCACCAGGTAGGGGGAACGGCCCTCCATGTCGAAGTGCTCGGCATGCAGCAGGTTGGGGTGGTTCAGGCGGCGGGCATTCTTATACTCGGATTTGAAATCATTGATGCCGCGATCATCCAACGCGATGTAGATTTTGATGGCCACCTCGATCTCGAGTTGCTCATCGTGCGCCAGCCATACCTGGCCGAAGGAACCCGATCCTTTGGGCTCGATCAGACGATAACGTCCATGAAAAAGCGTGTTGGGTTGTAGTTGCATAACTCTATCTGTTTTTAATTGTTTTTCCTAATTGTCAAAGGGCTGCGGCTGTTCCTTTTTGTCGAGAGCCGCCTTTCCCCGGAGTGTCGGGGAGTGCCTTTTCCCGGACTGTCGAGGGTTGCCCCCCTCCTCGGTGGCTAATAGCCCTCCACGCGGAGTTTTACGTCGCCCATCGAGATAATGTCGCCCGGGTGGATCTCCATGCCGCAGGGGTCGACCTCGGTGGAGTTTACATAGGTGCCATTGAGTGACGGAACCCAACTGTTACCTCCCGTATTGGCGCTCCACTGTCCGTCACGCAGATACCAGATGCGGCTACGGTTGTCGTACTCAAGGGTGCAGTGGCGGCGCGAGATGTAGGTGCTCAGGCGCTCGGTGATCTGCAGGTCGTTGGGCGTGTAGGGATCCGCGCGACCTACCGTAATGATGCGGCGTTGGCCCCGCAAGAGATCGTTCAGGTGGTAGGCGCGGCCATAATCCTCGCCCTGCATCACACGCAGCAGGAGGCCGTTGACCACCTCCATAAAGGAGCGATGAAGCTGCTCCTCACCGTGTGCCGATGCGGGCAACAGCATAAGTACTTCGTCGGCGCTCTGGGCACGCTCCTTGAAGTCGGGTATCAGACAGCGCTCGATAACAGGCAACCACACTCCCGAAGGGTCGCGGTAGCGCAGCGCCTCTCTGTTCCAACGCCCCATACGGCCGTTCTCCAGGTAGGTGTGCAGCGTAGCCTCCGAGAGCTCGCCAAAGGGAAGATCCCCCACCAACAACTCATACATCATCACTCCGAAGGAGAAGATGTCGGTCGTAGGCAGTACCGTGGCTTGACCGCCACGCGGAGGATTCACCTGCTCGGGCGGCATGTAGGGGTAGGTGCCGAAGATCTGGGTCGGTTTCCCGATCCAGCCTCGTTCGGTCATGCGTTTATTGCGGTCGCCCGAGATGCCGAAGTCGGTCAATACGGCCGTAAAGTCCTCCTTGATCAGCACATTCTCGGGTTTGAGGTCGCGGTGCACCTTTCCGTGGGCATGCAGATCGCGCAAACCGCAGAGGATATGGCGGCCAAAGGTGATCAGATCGGCTTGTTCCTGGTTGATAAAGCCCCTTAAGTCGCCCCGTGAGCAGAACTCCATGACGATATAGGGATTTCCCTTCACCTCACCATAGGAGATCGAGCGAGCCAAGTAGTTGCTCTCGATACGACCCGTCTCAAACTCCATCGTAAAGCGGTCGCGCAGGTTTTTGTAGACCTCCGTCGGCACAGTCCAGAGCTTGAGGAGTTTGACGGCCACCGTCTTTCCTCGCTCATCGGTTGCCTTATAGACATAGCCGAAAGTCCCCTCACCGAGCAGTCGCTCGATGCGGTAACGCCCGCCCAGGCTGTCGCCCGGATGAAATTCGCACCTCTCGGGAACAATCGTCTCCATGGTTCAAAGTCGTTAGTCGTTAAACTCGAAGCGGCGATTCCCCAACAGGATCACATCCCCCTTCTTGAGCGGGGTCTTTTCGCCTACATGGATGTAGGTGGTCTGTTGCGCGCTCTTGTCGGTGATATACCACTGACCATTCTCATATACCAACTCGGCCTGCACCTGCGAGGTGATGGTTGGGTTGTTGGGGTCGGTATTGCTGCGATTGAGCTGGATCGTCTCGCCCTTGTAGGGGATGGGGGCATACTCCGAAGATTCGTTATCCCAGGCTAAGGGGCAGAGCGAGCAGGTGATCTCGGGTTGAAGTTGGGGCGTTGCCCAGGGGTTCACCGTGGTTACCTTTTCCGCAGCCATCTGGGGGGCGGCAGCAACAGGGGCCTGCTTCGGAGTGGCAGGAGCCTCAGGAACCGCAACGGGAACCGCAGAAGCGGCAGCGGGAGTTTCGGCCTCCGCAACCGTGGTGCCACAATTCGGGCAACTACCCGTGCCGCGTCCCAACGGATAGTTGCACTTGGGACAGATCGTGGGGGCCGTCGGCGAGGCGAAAGCCTGGCTGTCGGGCAGAGTGCCCTTCAGCGAAGCGGGCTCGACCGCAACGGGCCGAGGACCGCCACCCAGCGGAGCCATCTCCCGGGGGGCCGCCTGGGGAGCCATCTCCGACAACGAAGCATTGCACTTCTCACACTTGCTAACACCGGCGGGACTCTCCCAGCCACAATTCTTACATCTCATATTTTTGGTTTTGTTGCTCTCCCGAAAGGGATCGGGAGCGAGTTTAACATTTTTTTGGGCTATCGCCGCAGCCCCTTGATCAACAGCGTTGTCGGCCAGTAGGTTTCGTGATAGCTATTATCGCACAAATATAGTAAAAATTTCTTCTAATTTCGCCTCTGTCGGGAAGATTATTTTTTTTATTTTTTCATTTCTCTTCTTCGCCCCCTGCTCTCGGGTATGGTATTTGCAACTCTTCGGGCATCAACCATTAAAGATTTATAAGACGATGGAAACAACCAAAAACAACCACCAGAACAACTGCGACAAAGCCTCCAAAAAGATGCACGAAGAGCCCTCCAAGGGGTGCCACACGAAGCCTGAGGGGGAGTGCGACTCGAACGTAAAGTCCGATAGCGGGCACTCTGCCGGCCCGTCTTGCAACTCGAAAAGCGACGAGAAGCGATAGGTGCAACGAGCTTCCCGTTGCGAGGGGCTGTCCGTTCCAAAGGGATTGGGCAGCCCTCATTTTTGCGGCAAATGAGCCTCGGAGGTTTTTCGTTTTCAAAAAGATTTCCTACCTTTGCACGAAAGAGATTTTTGTCAGTGCAGGTAATTCGATCCATATTGGTCATCTTCCTTCTGGTTCTGCTCGGTACGATGGAGAGAGTCGCGGCCGACCGGGACGAGAATACCCTGCCTCATCTGCTGAAGCGGGCAAGCGACCTCCCCGAGGTGGGTGAGGCGGCCCTTCCGATGCAGTTTTTTGGGCGTAGCGAGTTGGCCTCAAGTAACTTGGGAACTCGCCTTCTGCGTAGTCAGCACCCGCTGCAGAAGCAGTTGCAGCGTCTGAGTGAACTGCCCTGCCCGATGGCTGCCATACGTCATGGCGGCGGATGGCATGCCCGCCTGAAGAGTTCTTACCTGATTTCGCGCTATGCCGAATCAACCCCGGCCGGTTATCTGGTCTGGTTGGATCGGCTGATTATTTAGCGGTGATTGATTCCGGATTGGAGACCTTGCTCTCCACCGAAAGAGGCCCTTTAAGCAAAGCGGCCCTCTTTCGCCTATGAAATTATCACTCGTTCTAATCTTAAAAAAGCGTAAATCAATGGATAAAAATATCATGAGCGAAGAGCTCTACGTTCTTTCCAATAACGAAGTTATCAAACGTCGCAAACCGTTGCCCCAACCCTTCATCCTGACTCTGGTCGGCGCCCTGCTTTTGGGGCTGAATTGGATGATCGCGGGCGAGCAACTGGGCAACCTGCAAGCCGCCTTGGTACTCTTTGGCGGAGCCCTCTTTCTTTGGGGTATGGGGGTCGTGCTCTACCGCCTGATCTCACAGGATGGTGTTCCCTACTATCCCGCCTCGGGTAAGTACCTCGTATATCAGGAGTTGAGCTTCCCGAAGGAGAGCATGAACCGGGTATTGGCCCTGAGCACCGAAGGGAAGATCGAGGAGCTGCGCAAGCTCTCCAACGGCTCGATTCCGGCCGTGGTGGTGGCCCTCTACTGCACTCCCGATGGCGAGTTGACTGCCTGGCAGCCCTTCCAGTATGTCGACTTGGAGTACCGCCCCTTGGATGATATGCGCCTCAAACGCGCCTAATCAATCGAAAGCAGAGGCCCCGGCGGGCTTTTCGATTGCTTGTTGTGTTTCTGGTGTAATAAACTTCTGATTTTCATGAAGGTCCGCCGGTGGCTTTTGCCACCTACCAAAATAGACGATAACCGCCCTCGCAAAAAGGGCCCAACCTTAAATTGAAACATGTTTGAGATCAGTACCGAAAATTTTGTCTTTGTAGCCGCCATACTCCTCTTTATCGCCGTAATGGCCGGTAAAGTGGCCTATCGCTTCGGAGCCCCCTCGCTTTTGTTGTTCTTAGGAGTGGGTATGCTCTTCAGCGGGTTGGATATCATCTCGTTCAACTCCTTCGAGGCGACCCAGTTTGTCGGGATGATCGCCCTCTGTATCATCCTCTTTACGGGCGGTATGGAGACCAAATTCTCCCAGATTCGACCCATCATCGGGCCGGGTGTGGTGTTGGCCACCATCGGCGTAATCCTCACGGCCCTGATCCTCTCGGGTTTTGTCTACACCATGGGGCTTGCCATGGGGCACTTCATTCCCTTCACCGTAGCGCTGCTTTTGGCCTCGACGATGGCCTCGACCGACTCGGCCTCCGTCTTCTCCATCCTGCGCAGTAAGAAGCAGGGACTGGCCCAAAATCTGCGCCCGCTGTTGGAGTTGGAGAGTGGATCGAACGACCCGGTGGCCTACATGCTCACCATCCTGCTGATCGGCATGGTTACCCAGGGTGAGGGCTCTACAAGCCTCGGTGCCGGCCTCATAATGTTCCTCGTGCAGATGATCGTGGGTGTCATCTCGGGTTACCTGATCGGCCGCCTGACGGTTTGGGTGATCAACCGCATGAACCTCTCCAACAAGGCGCTCTATCCCGTTTTGTTGCTCGCCTTTGCCTTCCTCTCGTTTGCCTTCACCTCCTTTATTCAGGGCAACGGCTACTTGGCTGTCTACCTCTCGGGATTGGTGGTCGGCAACCTGCGTATCGACCAGAAACACGCCATGACCGACTTCTTCGATGGTTTCCAATCGCTCCTGCAGATTGTGCTCTTCCTCACGCTCGGTCTGGTGGTGAACCCCTCCGAACTGCTCGAGTGGCGCGTGTTGGTATTGGGCGGTACTGTAGCCCTCTTTATGATCTTCATTGCCCGACCTTTGGCGGTCTTTATCAGCCTGCTTCCCTTCCGCAACTTCACCTTTAAGGCCCGTCTTTATATCTCGTGGGTGGGGCTGCGTGGTGCTGTTCCCATCATCTTCGCCACCTACCCGCTTTTGAGCGGAGTACCCGAAGAGCAGGCCCGCCTACTCTTCAACGTTGTATTCCTGGTTACGATTATCTCGCTGCTGGTGCAGGGTACGACCGTCAGCGGTGTAGCCAACCTCTTGGGGCTGGCCTATGAGGAGCGCGAATCCTCGTTCGATGTAAAGATGCACGATAGCATCACCTCGGCCCTTACCGAGGTGAAGGTCAACCACACGATGCTGGCCGGCGGCGACACGCTGCGCGATATCACCCTGCCGGATAATACTCTGGTCATGATGATCTGGCGCGACGGCAGCTACTTCGTGCCGCAGGGCAAGACCCGCCTGATCGAAGGCGACAAACTCCTGGTCATCTCCGACCGCACCGAGGAACTGAAAAACACCTACCGCGACATGGGTATCGATGATGTGATGCATCTCTCCTGACCCCTCGGCGATAAATGCGGGGCCGGTGGTAACTTTTTTTGCACTTTTTTCATAAAAAATTTGCAGAATAAAATCTTTTGCCTACCTTTGCAACCGCAAATGGGGGATTAGCTCAGTTGGCTAGAGCGCTTGCATGGCATGCAAGAGGTC
>CAZRJU010000041.1:0-13695 GCA_964600455.1 uncultured Alistipes sp.
CTTTTCTTCCATAGCTTTACCTTTTTTTTGTGTAACGCTATTTCAGGACGGGACATATTTATAAAAAAAAGAGTAAATTTGTGGGTGTGATCCTATAGCCATAGCCCTATGAAGAATCTTTTTATCTTGGTAATTGGTTTTTTAGCCGGTGTTGTAGTTGTATTGAATTGGCCTAAACTACAAAGAGAGTATTGCGAAGCAGCATCTTTAGCAGAGCAAACGCTATCAGAGGTTCTGCCTGAGGAGGCTCCTAGGGCGATTCCTGAGGAGACCCCTCAAAGACCGGCTTCAGTTGCAACCACCTCTAAGCCTGCACCTGCATCAAAGCCTGCGCCTGCATCAGAAACCGCACCAAAGCCTGCACCTGTTGAGCCTGCTCCTATGGCTGTTGAATCACCTGCGGAGGAGTTTGCCCTTTCCCCTAAACTTGAACCGAAACCCGCTCCTGCCCCCGTTGAGCAAACCGAGATAGAGGCAACCCCTAAGCAAACGATAATCAATCAAGAAGATGGCGGGCACTTGGTATTTAAGGGAGTGGACCTCAACGGCTCCTTGCGGGATTTTTGTCGCCGTCTGCAACAGAAAGGGGTGACCTATCTGCATGGTAGTGATGGACGGGCCGAACTTAAGGGAGACTTTGCCGGTTACAAGGATTGCCCGATCCATGTGGCGACCCTTGATGGGGAGGATCTGGTCTATTCGGTCTCTGCCGATTTTCCAGTTCGTAGGGAGTGGTCGGATTTGGAGAATGATTACAAAACCCTTAAACGACTTCTTACGGAAAAGTATGGAGCACCCAAGCAGGTGACGGAGCGGTTTTTGGATAATTCAGCCGTTAGATACAATCTTCAAATGTATTCTGTTCACGATGACGAATGTCGCTATAAATCCGTTTTTGTAACATCGAAGGGTACGGTTACTATAGAGATTGAATCTGAAAATTATAAAGCTTTTGTGCGCCTTCAATATGTGGATAAGATCAATAGCGAGGTGGTGCGCAATAGCGTGATCGACGAACTTTAATAACGTCTGACTTTTGCGAATGAGCCTGTCTAATTACTTGTTAGACAGGCTCATTTTTGTATCAGAAGTTGTATAACAAGCGGGATTTCAAGGCTTGCGAAGCCCGAAAAACGGAGTTTACTTTAGGCGTAAATGAGCATTTGAGGGCGAGTATAACGCAGAAATCACCTTGATAGACCGCTTCTTTTGTAGACTCTCCGTTTGATATCCTACCGGATCCGAGAATCCGCCGAGTGAAGAGCGGCCGTAATAGTGGCTCTCTTTTTGCGTGGTTAATATAGGTATTAAAAAAGATACCTGAGAACAAAATTGTTAGGAATGGTCTTGTTTTAATCTATCCGCATCAATGCATGGGTATTAAAAAAGATACCTAAGAATAGGGCGGTTAGGGCATTCTGTTGTAATTTGTGTTTATTCATTGCATGGGTATTAAAAAAGATACCCGGGTGGATATTGGCGAAGAGGAGGTAGGGGAAAGGAGATCATATTATTTGCGGGAATGAATTAAATATTTGCAGGTATTAAAAAAGATACCTATCTTTGTTCAAACAGATAGCACTATGGTAAAGCATGAGATTAGAACCCTGCCCGGAGAGAATTTGATCGGGGAAATTTTTGCTCGATTCCCGGAATTGAATGTGCGACAGGTTGCCCGCTCAATGGGAATTAATGAGACCTTAATGCAGCAATATATAAATGGGGTAAAACGCCCCTCCTTTGATCGTGCAATGGAGATCGAAGATTTTCTGCATAAACTTGGCCGAGAGTTGTTGGAGGTCAAGATCGACTCCTCGCAACAATCGTACTGACGATAGATATACGGCATAGGAGTCTTTTCTGTAGCTCTCTCTCCTCACGCTCCTTGTGGCATTTGAGGGTGAAGGGGTGAACTTCTCGTGTGCCGGAAAAGTTTTCTGAAGAGGCTGGATGGCTCTGCCGGATCTTTTGCAACCTCCCACCACACAGGTATCTTTTTTAATACCCGTGCGGTGGGAGAGACTGTAATCGTGGGTCTCTTTTTGCGCGGTTAATATAGGTATTAAAAAAGATACCTGGGAGAGTGGGTGTGAATGGCTGTGTTGTGTTAGTGGCTTGTGGGGTTAGTGGTTTTGTTTTCTGGTTGCGAGGCCCTTTATCTTCTTAATGTGCTGACCGAACGGATGATGCTCATTTAGCCCTATATCTCCTTTGAAATGTTGATATGCCCTAGGTTGCTTTAATATTCTCTTCCAAATAACTACATCGTCTTTAGACCATAGATGATGTGGCGGCCTTTGTGTAAAGGCCGATTTGGAATGAGTTTTCTGTCGAAAATCCGATTAGGTCTACTTTAATTAGGTTAAATTATCTGTAATAATATGAAATATGGACTTTCTTTTCTCCTTCGGGAGTTTCGTAGTCAAACATTTCTCTTAAGACAATCACTCCTTTTTTATGGAGATCATAAATTTCAGGGAAATGAACTCGTAAAGATTCCATTTGATCTCCGTAATCTCGGATGTACTTTTTGTTTAGATATACGCTGCCGCAAGAAGTGCCAATACAAGTAATGGCGACACAAAGAGTGAAAAAGATTTTCTTCATTTTTTTTGTTATTTTTCCCAGGTAGCACCTTCTCTGGGGTTATAAAATAAAGAAAGCGTGGTGCTGATCGTATATCTCTGGATTGTAGGTCGTAGGAAACCTTTGAATTAGAAATAGACATCAACTCCCACGCCCATACCCATAGACAGGTACGACGCGAGAAGTGAAGCACATCCCCAATTCAATAGAACTTCCTACATTCACAATCCGGGAATAAACTACACTTTCCGTGTTTTTATGTATTGCAAAATTAAACATAATTTTCGGGAAGTCCATGCAGACCGGTGCAGTTTTTTGGGGAACTTGTGATTTTGGTGGGGTAATTTTCTTTCACTGTGTCGGAAAGTGGCAGGGTAGAGGGGTAGTTTTGTCGGCAGAAAAGAGAAGACGGCAAAAGAGAAGACGACCAAAAAGGGAAGCGAGGTGGAGTGTAAAGGTAAAAAGAGGGCTGAAAAAAGAGCAGAGGGGAAACTTCTCTTGCAAGGAGTGGCCCCAAGGGTGTAGCGGTTGCGGTTGGTTAAAGAAGGAGTTGGCGTAGGGAGGGGCAAAGGGCTCGGAAAAGCGACAGGAAAAGGCGTTGAAGAGCGGATTGTTGATAACTTTTGGAGTGAATTTTCGCTTTTTCGGAGGATTTTTTTTACTTTTGCAAAATTGAAGAGATTGTTCCCATGGGCAAATTGCAGATTTGTTGAAGATGGGGGCTATATGGTTGAAAATTAAAGAAAAACAGAGATGCTTTCATTGCTTTATTACCTCTTTTTGGTGGTGCTTTGCACGGTGCTGATCCTCCTGTCGGTGGTGGCATTGGTGGTGCTTTATCCCTTTGATCGGGCGCGGCGTGTGGTACATGAGCTTTCGCGTGCGGCTGTAAGGATCTTCTTCGGGATTCCTCCCTTTTGGCGTTTTCGGATCGAGGGGTTGGAGCATGTGGAGAGCAAGGGGCGTTATGTGATTGTGCTCAACCATCAGGCCATGAGCGATATTCCGGCCCTCTACTTCGTGCCGCTCAACTTCCGTTGGGTTTCGAAGCGAGAGGTCTTTAAGATCCCCTTCTTTGGACAGCTCCTGCGTCTGCATGGCGACATCTGCATCGACCGTGGTCGCGCCTCGGAGGCGATGGAGCAGCTCCTCGGTGAGGGCCAGAAGTGGCTTTCGCGCGGGGCTTCGGTGGCGATCTTCCCCGAGGGTACACGCTCGAAGGATGGCGAGATCCACCGTTTCAAGGCCGGAGCCTTTGAGTTGGCACGTCAGGCCGAGGTGCCGATTCTCCCCGTCGTATTGGAGGGGACGGATCGCCTGGTGAAGCACAATCGTCTCTTCAGGTGGCGTAATCGGGTGTCGGTGCGTGTCCTGCCCCCCGTATCGGTGGAGGAGGTACGCCAGACCGAGAGCAAGGAGTTAGCCGAGCGTCTGCGCGATAAGATGGCCGAGGTGCGTAACGAACTGCGTGCCTCTTAAGGTAGGAGAGGAGTAGAGGCTTCGAATTTTGAGTAGAGATATGGCAGATTTACTAAATAGCAACCAAAACAATAACTATGGCGACGATGCCATCAAGACCCTCTCGCCGCGCGAGCATGTGCGTCTGCGTCCGGGTATGTACATCGGCAAGCTGGGTGACGGTACCCAGTCCGATGATGGTATCTATGTGCTGATCAAGGAGGTTACCGATAACTCGATCGACGAATATATGAACGGCCACGGCCGTCAGATCGAGATCACGGTCGAGGGACAGGTCGTTACGGTGCGCGACTATGGCCGAGGCATCCCCTTGGGGGCCCTGTCGGCTGCTGTGAGCGTGATGACTACGGGCGGCAAGTATGAGGATGATGAGGAGAATGCCGCCTTCAAAAAGACGGTAGGTCTCAATGGTGTGGGTGTGAAGGCTGTAAACTACCTTTCGTCGGAGTTTATGGCCCGCTCGGTGCGTGATGGCGAGGCCCACACGGTCTACTTCAAGCAGGGTGTCGAGCAGAGCGATCGCTGGGAGAGCGGTGTGGAGGAGCGCAACGGTACCTTTATCTCC
Organism: uncultured Alistipes sp.; assembly: GCA_964600455.1. Classification (GTDB taxonomy): domain Bacteria; phylum Bacteroidota; class Bacteroidia; order Bacteroidales; family Rikenellaceae; genus Alistipes. The sequence goes on from CAZRJU010000041.1 coordinate 4,631, forward strand.
TTCAAGGTGGATGAGGAGATTTTCGGCCCCTACAGCTATAACCTGGAGTTCGTCGAGCAACTCGTAAAGAACTACACCTACCTGAACAAGGGGCTTACGATCAAGCTCAACGGTCAGAGCTACACCTCGAAGAACGGTCTGCTGGATCTGCTCAACGAGAATATGACCGAGGAGCCGCTCTATGCCCCGATTCACCTTGTCGGTGAGGATATCGAGGTGGCGCTCACCCACGGTACGGGTTATGGCGAGAGCTACTTCTCGTTCGTGAACGGACAATACACCTCGCAGGGTGGTACCCACCAGGCAGCCTATCGTGAGGCGATCGTGAAGACCCTGAAGGAGTTTTATCACAAGGATTACGACCCGTCGGATATTCGCACCTCCATCGTGGCGGCCATCTCACTGCGTGTTTCGAGCCCCATTTTTGAGTCGCAGACCAAGACGAAACTCGGCTCGCGCGATATGTCGAAGTCGGGCCCTTCGGTGCGTAACTTCGTAGTCGACTTCCTGGGCAAACAACTCGGAGATTTCCTCTATAAGAATCCCGAGGTGGCACAGCTCATCCAGAAGAAGATCACCGACAATGAGAAGGAGCGTAAGGCGATCTCGGGTGTGCAGAAGAAGGCCCGTGAGACGGCCAAGAAGGTCTCACTCAACAACCCCAAGGTGCGCGATTGCAAGATTCACCGTGGCGATAAGAATGAGTTGGCCGATAAGACCATGATCTTCATCACGGAGGGTTTGTCGGCCTCGTCGTCGGTAACCAAGTGCCGCGATGCCCGCACCCAGGCTGTCTTCTCGCTTCGAGGTAAACCGCTGAACTGCTATGGCCTTACCAAGAAGGTGGTCTACATGAACGACGAGTTCACCTACCTGCAGGCGGCCCTCAATATCGAGGAGGATGTCGATAATCTGCGCTACGAAAAGGTGATCGTGGCAACCGATGCCGATGTCGATGGTATGCACATCCGTCTGTTGATCACCACCTTCTTCCTGCAGTTCTTCCCCGAGGTGATCCGCCGCGGCCACCTCTACATTCTCCAAACCCCGCTTTTCCGTGTGCGCAACAAGAAGGAGACCTTCTACTGCTACAACGAAGAGGAGCGTCTGGAGGCGGTCAAGAAGTGTGGCGCCGGTGCCGAGATCACGCGATTCAAGGGTCTGGGTGAGATCTCGGATACGGAGTTCAAGAACTTTATTGGCGATACGATGCGCCTGGATCGGGTGCGCATGACCAAGGAGGATCAGATCCACGACCTGATGGAGTTCTATATGGGTAAGAATACCTTTGAGCGTCAGAACTTCATTGTCAACAACCTGCGTATCGAGGAGGATCTCGTCGAGCAGGATTTATAACCCATCCTCAATAGTGAGAACGTATGATAGAGCAGAAAGATAAATTGGAGCAGCCCGAGGAGCTGCAGCAGGAGCCGGCGGAGAGCGCGGCCCAGGAGGAGGTGATGGAGACCCCTTCGGGCAAGGCCTCGAAGTTTGATCGCCTGATTCAGGACGAGCATGGAGTAAGGCGCCTGACCGGTATGTTCAAGAACTGGTTCTTGGACTACGCCTCCTATGTAATCCTGGAGCGTGCCGTACCCCACCTGGAGGATGGCCTTAAACCGGTGCAGCGCCGCATCCTGCATGCGATGCGCAACATGGAGGATGGCCGCTACAACAAGGTGGCCAACATCGTGGGTCAGACCATGCAGTATCACCCCCACGGCAACCAGTCCATCGAGGATGCCCTGGTGCAGCTCGGACAGAAGGATCTTTTGATCGATTGCCAGGGATCGTGGGGAAATATCCTCACGGGTGATGGCGCTGCTGCCGGTCGTTATATCGAGGCACGTCTGACGAAGTTTGCCCTGGATGTGGTCTTTAACAAGAAGACCACGGAGTGGATGATGGCCTACGATGGTCGTAAGGAGGAGCCCGTTACGCTTCCCGTGAAGTTCCCGTTGCTCCTGGCACAGGGTACGGAGGGTATTGCCGTGGGTCTGGCCTCGAAGATCTTGCCCCACAACTTTAACGAATTGATCTCGGCCTCGATAGCCCATCTCGAGGGACGCGACTTCCAACTCTATCCCGACTTCCCGACCGGAGGACTGGCCGATGTGAGCCGCTATAACGACGGTCTGCGCGGCGGTGCCGTTCGGGTTCGGGCCCGTATCTCGAAGATCGACAAGCGAACGCTGATGATCACCGAGATTCCCTTCACAACCACCTCCGAGTCGATCAAGGATTCGATCATCAAGGCCAGCGAGAAGGGGAAAATCAAGATCAAGAAGGTGGACGACCTGACAGCCGACAAGGTGGAGATCGTGATTCAGGTATCGCCCGATGAGTCGTCGGATAAGACCATTGATGCCCTCTATGCCTTCACCGATTGCGAGGTTTCGATCTCGCCCAATGCCTGTGTGATCTGGAACGATAAGCCCCACTTTATGGGGGTAAGCGAGATCCTGCGCCGCTCGGCCGACCATACGCGCGATCTGCTAGGGCAGGAGCTGGAGATTCGTCTCGGCGAGTTGGATCAAGCTTGGCACCGAGCCTCGTTGGAGCGGATCTTTATCGAAAACAAACTCTACCAGCTCATCGAGGGGTGCCGTACCCGTGAGGCGGCCTACGAGGCGGTGGACAAGGGGTTGGAGCCCTTCAAGAGCCTGCTGCGTCAGGAGGTAACCTTGGAGGATGTGCAGCACCTCACCGAGTTGAAATTTATCCGTATTTCGCGCTACGATTCGGACAAGGCCGACAACGAGATTAAGGCGATCGAGAAGGAGATCAAGGAGACCAAACATCACTTAGCCCACCTGACAGCCTATGCAGTAGCCTACTACGAGCGTATTCGCGAGAAGTATGGTCAGGGCAAAGAGCGCAAGACCGAGATTCGAGCCTTCGACCAGATCGAGGTAACGAAGGTGGCGGTTAACAACGCTAAACTCTATGTCGACCGTGCGGAGGGATTCTTCGGCATCGGCAAGGCGATGAAGGATGCCGAGTTTATTACCGACTGCTCGGATATGGACGATGTGATTGTCTTTACGAAGGATGGTCGCTACATCATTACCAAGGTGAGCGAAAAGGCCTTCTTCGACAAGGGAATCTACTACATCGGTATCTTCCGCCGCAACGACGAGCGTACGATCTACAACCTGCTCTACCGCGACGGCAAGAACGGCCCGATCATGATGAAACGCTGTGCCATCAAGTCCATTACGCGTGACAAGGAGTACGATATCACGAAAGGTACGCCCAAGAGTGAGATTATCTATATGACGGTCAATCCCAATGGTGAGGCCGAGGTGTTGAAGGTCTACTTCAAACCCCGCCCGCGCCTGAAAAAGGTAATCGTCGATCTCGACTTCTCGACCTTGGCCATCAAGGGACGCCAAAGCCAGGGCAACCTCTTCTCGCGCTACGGTATCCATAAGATCGTACTCAAGGAGCGCGGTACCTCGACACTGGGCGGACAGAACATCTGGTATGATGAGGATGTGCGCCGTCTCAATGCCGATGGACGAGGCGAGTTGCTGGGTGAGTTCAAGGGCGACGACAAGATCATTGTCTGGAGCAGCAAGAACCTCTACTACATCACGGGCTATGATCTGGGACAACACTTCCCCGACGAGACGATCCGTGTGGAGAAGTTCTATCCGGGCCGTATCTATAGCCTCTGCTACTTTGATGGGGAGCAAAACTACCACTACCTCAAGCGTTTCCAGGCCGAGGTGAGCGATAAGATGCAGTACTTCCTCGATGACCCCTGCCGCTTTGTCGCCTTGAGTGATCGTGCGGCCTCGAAGTTGCAACTCACCTTCAAGGGGGCCCATGCAACGCGCCCGATGGAGGAGATCGAGGTGGATGAGTTTGTCGGTGTGAAGAGCCACCGAGCCAAGGGGAAGCGCCTCTCGAACTACGAGATTGACACGGTTACCTTTGTAGAGCCCGAACTGCCGGCCGAATCGGAGGAGGAGATGCCCGCCATTGATGCCGATCAGGTGGAGGCCTTCGATGCCGACCAGGTGGCTGTGGAGCCCCGAACAAGGAGCGAGGAGCCGGTCTCGGCCGAGAGCGATGTGGTGAGCGATGTGGTGAGCGATGTGGTGGTCGATCCCGAGCAGTTGAACCTCTTTTAATCCCAGCAGGGTAGTTGAGATGACAGCTCCGCGACATATCTTCCTGGTGGGCTACATGGGGTGCGGTAAATCGACCCTCGGCCGACGTTTGTCGCGCCGTTTGGGGTGGCGCCTGGTGGATACCGACAAGGAGGTGGAGCGTATCGAGGGAGCCTCGGTGAGCGACATCTTCCGCTATGCGGGGGAGGAGTTCTTTCGTCAGCGCGAACGCGAGGTGATTGATAGGCTTTGCAGGTGCGAGGAGCCCTTGGTCGTAGCCACGGGAGGAGGATTGCCCCTTTGGCGCGATAATATGGAGCAGATGGCGGATCGAGGCTTTACGGTCTACATCCGTCGTTCGGCCCAAAATATCGCCTCGCGCCTCTCTCCTTATGGGCGGCAGAAGCGGCCCAAACTGCGGGGCTTGAACGACGAGGAACTGGTCGCCTTCATGGAGCAAAACATGGCCGAACGTGCCCCTTATTATGAGCGGGCCATGCTTACGCTCGATGGAGAGGCCTTTGAGGATGATGCTCTTGTGGAGCAGATATTGAACCATATAACGCAACCATGAACCGTCAACCTATCGGTGTCTATGACTCGGGCCTTGGAGGCTTGAGCGTTTGGCGGGAGCTCAGAAGGCTCCTGCCCGGGGAGTCGTTGATCTACCTGGGTGATGGAAAGAACTGCCCCTATGGCGAACGCCCTGAAGCCGAGATTGCCCGCCTGGCCGATGCTGCGGTGGGCCATTTGGTGAATCTGGGATGCAAATTGGTGGTGGTCGCCTGCAATACGGCCACGGCAGCCGCCATCGAGGAGTTGCGTAAGAGGTATAGTCACCTGCCGATCGTGGGGATGGAGCCGGCCGTGAAGCCTGCCTGCCTCCACACCCGAAAGCGAGTAGTGGGGGTGTTGGCCACCGAGCGGAGCCTCGACGGAGAGCTGTTCCGCCGTACGGCAGCCCGCTATGGCCACGATATTGAGGTGGTTACGGCAGCCGGTCGGGGATTTGTGGAGTTGGTGGAGCAAAACCGCGAAGCGAGCCCCGAGGCTGAGGCGACGGTACGTGCTGCCCTGAAGGAGATCCTGGCTCGTGGGGCCGATCAGATCGTCTTGGGGTGTACGCACTATCCCTTCTTGAGGGAGGTGATCGAGCGGGTGGTCGATAATCCGGACGTTGCGTTGGTCGATCCTGCACCGGCCGTTGCGCGGCGTGTGGTACAACTCCTTGCCGAGGCCGATCAACTGGCTCCGGCGGAGGATCGGGCCGAGTTGCGCTTTGAGACCTTTGGGGATGAAGCCTACCGCCAACGCCTGCAACAAAAGGCGGCAATGATTGATCCGATCCTCTCTCCCTCTTTGCAGGGTGCAGAGGAGGCGGAGCAGAAACAGAACAAGTAGAAAATCCGATTGTAAAAGCAGTACCTATGGCTACACAAAACAATAAGACACAGAAACGAGGAAAGACTCCGGAGCGGACCAATGGCGACAGCCTGCGTTGGGCCTTTGGGTTGATTCTCTTCTTTATAGGACTCTTTGCGCTTGCCTCGGCCCTCTTCTATTTGGGCGATTGGCGAGCCGATTATAGTGCCCTCCACCCTTCGGAGGCCGATCTGGCCAATCCCCGTTTTGAACAGACGGTCGATAATCCGTGTGGTTGGGTGGGCGCCTGGCTCTCCGAGATGCTTATCGGCCGTTCGTTCGGTCTCTTCGGTATGGTCATCCCGATTGCGGTGATCCTGATCGGATTGCGCATTATTCGCCGCAAGATGATCTTCAACCATGCCCTCCTGAGCCTCTTTATGGTGCTCCTTTTGGGCTCCATCAGCCTGGGATTTATCTTTAGAACCGAGTGGGGACTCTTTAACTCGGGATTGGGGGGAAGCTACGGAATCCTCCTCTCGGATCTCATTGGAGGAAAGATCGGCCCGATCGGTATGTCGTTGCTGCTTTTGGGTGGATGGATCCTTGTGGGGGTCTTTATTAACCGCAACTTCATCAATACGGTCAACTCGGCGGGTAGTGCCGTGGTCGATCGTGGGGAAAGATTGGTGGAGAGTTTGCGCGGAAAGAGTGCTTCGGAGGAGCCGGCTACGGCAACCCCTTCCGAGGATGGCCCCGAGGCCTCGCCTGCGGCCGTGCTTTCGGAGCCTCAGCCTCCCACCGAGCAGCCCGTAACGGTGGTTGATCCGAACCTTTTGCCGGTAGCGCCCTCGCAGGAGAATCCTGCACCATTGGCCCCGGAGCAGCCCTATACAACTCCGGAGGAGCAGCCCCGGTCGCCCTTTGTCGAGTGCCCGCTCGAGGAGCAGGAGATCGAGCCGGCCACGCCTCTCGAGGAGCGTCTTGTGACGATGGAGCAACTCGAGGAGGAGCTGCATCGCATGGAGCAGGGGAGCCTTCACCCCTCGGATGGCTCTCTCGCCCCCACCTCGTCGTCTCAATCCCCCTTTGTTGTGGTGCCCGTTGAGCCGGAGCCTTCGTCGTTGACCGAAGCTCTGACCTCCACTCCCGAGATCCCCATTGAGCCAATCTACGACCCTGCCGTAGCTCAGCAACTTGTAGAGGGGTCTCCCTTTGAGCAGGTGCCTGCAACCGGGACGGAGGAAGTGGAGCCCAAGGAGGAGGGGGTTGTTGTAACGTTCGAGCAGAATGAGGTTAAAACGGTGGACGAGAGTGCCATTACCCAGGAGCTCTATGATCCGCTGAAGGATCTGATCCACTACAAGAAACCTTCGCCCGGCCTTTTGGAGAACTATCCCTCCAACTCGAAGGTTACCGACGAGGAGATCTTCCAGAAGAAGAGCCGCATCGAGGAGACCTTGATGAACTTCGGTATTCCCATTCGCAGTATCCATGCCACCTCGGGGCCTACGGTAACACTCTACGAGATCCGTCAGGCCGAAGGGGTGAAGATCTCGAAGATTCAGGGCTTGGAGAGCGATATCGCCCAGTCGATCGAGGCGCGCGGTATTCGTATCATTGCCCCTATCCCGGGTAAGGGAACCATCGGTATCGAGGTGCCCAACGAGCACAAACAGATCGTCTCGATGTACTCCTCGATCTGCTCCCCCGAGTTCCAGAATGCCAAGATGGAACTTCCGGTGGTAATCGGTCGTACGATTCAGAACAAGTCGCTCACCTTCGATTTGGCCAAGGCTCCTCACCTGTTGGTGGCCGGAGCTACGGGTCAGGGTAAGTCGGTGGGCCTCAATGCCATTATCACCTCGTTGCTCTATACGAAACATCCCGCCGAACTGAAGTTCGTGATGATTGATCCCAAGATGGTGGAGTTCTCCACCTATGCCGGCTTAGAGAAGCACTTCCTGGCCAAGATGCAGTCCGAGGAGGATGCCATCATCACCGATCCCAAGAAGGCGGTCTACACGCTCCATGCCCTGGAGGCGGAGATGGAGGAGCGCCTCCAACTCTGCAAGAAGGCCGGTGCCCGCAATATTGTGGAGTATAATGCCAAGTTCATATCGCGCCGTCTGCTCCCCACCAAGGGCCATCGTTTCCTGCCCTATATCGTGGTGGTGATTGACGAGTTTGCCGACCTGATCATGACCGCCAAGGAGGTGGAGCGCCCCGTGATGCGTCTGGCCCAGAAGGCTCGTGCGGTGGGTATTCACCTGATCATCGCCACCCAGCGTCCCGACGTGAGGGTGATCACAGGTGGTATCAAGGCCAATTTCCCGGCCCGTATTGCCTTCCGCGTGATGCAGATGGTCGATTCGCGTACGATCATCGACCAGCCCGGCGCCCAGACCTTGATCGGTCGTGGCGATATGCTCTACACCTCGGGTGGTGAGTTGACCCGTGTGCAGTGCGCCTTGGTGGAGACCGAGGAGGTGGAGCGCATCGTGGAGTACATCGCCTCGCAACAGGGCTATCCCGAGGCTTACCCCCTGCCCGACTACACGCCCGAAGGGGATGGTGGGGTAATGGCCCTCGGCAGCGAGAGTGGCGAATCGGGCCGACCCATCAAGTTCGATCCCCTCTTTGCCGAGATCGCTCGTGTGGCCGTAGAACAGGGAAATATCTCGGTCTCGATGATTCAGCGCAACTACGAGGTGGGCTTCAACCGAGCCGGCCGTATCATGAGCCAGTTGCAGAGTACCGGCATTGTAGGCCCGCAGATGGGGGCCAAACAACGTGATATTCTCTTCCACGATCTACCCTCGTTGGAGGCCAAATTACAAGATTTGGGGCTCTTTTAGCGTTCTACCTATATGAAACGACTTTGGATACTTTGGGCTTTCGTGGGGTTGATCCTCCCCATGCAGGCCGATAACCGCTCCGAGGAGCTCCTGCGGGGGCTCCAGCACCGCATTGAGGCGATGGAGGGCTATCGTGTGGATTTTATTGTGGAGGCCGGCGGACACCGCTACGAGGGTTATTACAGCGTGCGTGGCGAGAGTTACTACATGCGCCTGCTTCAGGCTGAGGTCTATTGCGATGGCGAGGTGCGCTACGAAATTGATCCCGCAAAACGAGAGGTCGTTATTGATCGTGTCGATCCCGCTTCGCACAACATCTTGAACAACCCGACCCGCGCCTTCCGACTTCTGGATAGCGACTTCAGCCACGAGACCCTCTCGGAGGCTGCCGGTATTGCTTCGATCCTGCTTACCCCCGCCTCAAAGCGGGCCGGTATATCGCGTATCACGCTCCACCTTGATAGTGAGCACTTCACCCCGCGCTACTTAGCCTATGATGCCGATGGCGAGATGATCAAGATCACCATTGCGCGTTTGCAGGAGGAGAAGAGCTCTCTGCCGAGCTTCGATTCTACGCGCTATCCCGACTATGAGATGATTGATTTTCGTTAAAAAAACGTCGTTTTTTTCAAAAAAACAGCACGAAACTATTGCCGAATCGAAAATTCTGTCTATCTTTGCAGTCGCAATCAGCAACGGTGCGTTAGTTCAGCTGGTTAGAATACGT
>CAZRJU010000042.1:0-13569 GCA_964600455.1 uncultured Alistipes sp.
AACCTTGGCAAGGTTGTGCTCTACCAACTGAGCTATTTCCGCAGTATGTCACATCCTACTTGTTTGGAAACCGCCTTGCCAAGGTTGGATGTGTTATTCCTTTGGGGCAAGGTTGTGCTCTACTTTCCTAAAGCTATTTCCGCAAATCCTTGTTTTGCGAGTGCAAAGATAGAACGAATTTTTGAATTATGCAAATTTGTTGGGCGTTTTTGTGCAAAAATATTTTGATGAAGTGGGAGGTGTGGAATGGTGTAAATGTGCAGATGGTTGATTTTTAGTACTTTGTATAGAGGTTTGTACAATATGTACATTATGTAAAATTGGCCCCTATGCTCTGAAGAATTCCAGAGAGAGGGTAGGGGCTCAATTACGTCAAAGAACACCGAGAATAAGACAGATAATAAGAACAAAGAAACCAACAACGGCCAAGGTTGCAGTGATCATGATCACAGATAGGGAAGTACGCGCTATAGTCTCTAAATCAATTCTCATGCGACAAAGCTAAGAAAAGTTTTTTAAATTACCAAATCGGAGCCTGCCAATCAGGAAGTGTGTCGGTAACTGTGGTATTCCAAGGCATCGAATTAAATTGGCGCTCCAAGGTCTCAACAAAATCTTTAGGCGCTGAAAGATCATGTGTAAGTTTGGCCAAGGCCTTCTTGCCCGCATTCAGAACGAAAGTTCCGCCGATATTACTAACTAAGCCAATTAGCGCGGTTGCGCCCTGCACCGCAGAACCGAGCCACATGTGCTCCTTTTGCCATTCTGCTTGCCCTGCCAGGGCGGCGCGCTCGCGAATCTGTTCTGCCATCAAGTCGATATTCTTACCGATTTCCTCAAGACGTTTCTGTAACATATCAGGCTTTACGTCATTCTCATAACTCAAGCCAAGAGCCGATTCTCGATAATGCTGACCGCGATAGTAAGATTCCCAACCTTGCATACCTTCAAGTTCCGTCCGTACTGCAATCAAGCCGATCTCGGCACCAGTCTTAATGCCTAACAACTCAGTATTTCGAACATCAAGCGGAGTGAGTAGGGACATGCGACCAGTCTGTGCGTCAAGCCAACGTACATTAGCCATGACTTCACTAACACGCTTATCAACTAACTTCCAGTTTGAGCGAGCCAACTGCACATCATAGAACTGCGTAAGCTCGTTAGTCTGTCGTGTAAGATCAGCAAGACGAGCCTGAGCTTGTTCGTTATACGCCTGCGAGGTCTTTAGTTCCTCTTCGGCTTTTAACACAGCGATTCTAGCCTCAGGTTCACCGCCTTCATTCAAACGCTCTAAGTTCTCTGCCTCTGCGTTTGTCTTACGAGACGCGGCCTTAAGATTCTCACTTTGAGCGGCCATGTTCTGAATCTGAGCAAGACTTGTAAGATCGAGACTATTTTCAGCCAACGAGAGAGGTTTAGCCTGGCCAACGGATCCGCCTGATACGGAACCAACGGAGGCTTGAACGCCAGAACCGCCAGAGGCGCCTCCGCCATAAGCGAGTGCGGGATTCATGCCTGCAGCCTCAAGTCGTGCACGTTCAGCGGAGGGGGAGTTATACTCGGCCTCTTTTTGGAATTCGTAATCGTATTGCTGCTTATTGAGTTCGGCTTGATGGCTCATGAGGTCTTTTTGCATATCGCGCTGAAAGCGGGCTTGAGTTCGCCACGAGGGGCCGATAAGCGAACTCACTGCTGTACCCAAAAGAGAGCCTCCGAGATCAGCTAATGCAGAGGCGCCACCAGTGGCGAGGCCTGTTAGAAAGTTACTCATATTATCATGTTTTAGTGGTTAGTTTGAGAGTGGGGTAGGGGAGCGGACGCGGGGCCCTTAAATTCCCGCTTTGCACATATATAACAAGGGGGGGGGTAGGCCGTGCAACCGCTCCCCGCTATCACTACTCGTTAGATGGTTCGGAAGCTGAGGGCTGAGGGGCAGGGGTCTGGTTGACCATCTGGGAGAACTCTTCTGCGAATTATCCCTCGGGCGGCAAATAAAGAAACCGACAGACTTCGCCCGATAAAGGCGGAGTCTGTCGGTTGGGGCATTTCGAGGCGGGGGTTACTCCTCCACCGGCTCGAAGTCCTCTTTCGAGGCGCCGCAGAGCGGGCAGGCCCAATCCTCGGGCAGTTCCTCAAAGGGGGTGCCGGCAGCAATGCCGTTTTCGGGGTCACCAACAGCGGGGTCATACTCCCAGCCGCAAGGGATACATCTGTACTTTTTCATCGTTTTTCTATCTTAAAGGTTTGACAATTTATTGGAGCAGATCCTATTTGCGAATCAACAAGTTGATCACAACCCAACCGCCGACAAGTTGCAGCAGCATGCCGGGAAGGCCCAGGCGAAGATCCTGCAGGGCCTGGTGGAGGTTGCCTACAAGCGCCCATTCAAAGAGCGATCCGAGGAGCTGATAGCCTAAGATGACCACGCCAAGTTGCAGCAGGGTAGCACGCTGGGTGCGTTGGGCCACATAGCCGGCCAGGAGGGCCAGAATGGTGGACTTTACCAACAATACGGGAAGCATGGCGGCCGAGGGCATGCCGAAGAGCAACGTATTGGCTACAGGAGATAGAAGGGCGGTCAGGAGGCCCACCTTCCAGCCATATTTATAGGCTCCGATCAGCGTGAAGAGGTAGATCGGCAGCCAGGTGGCGCCCCCTTGCGGCAGTTGATGCAACAGCTGTGGCAGCAACAGATTGCCCACGACAAAGAGGCCGGCAGCCAGATAGGTCTTGGACTGTGAGAAGTCCAAGGCATAGAGTCTCAAAGCAGATGTTTTCATAATCGTTTCCATTAATTGGTTAAATCGCTATCAATTCATACGTCTGGCTTCCCATTCCAAGTTTTTCGGCCCAGTCGAGCGTGTGCATGCCGTGGCGCGAGTCGATGCGTTCGATCAGGTGTACTTTCCCCGGGTCTTCCGAGTTGCGTACCAAGTCGGTCGAGGCGCGGTCGAGCGCTACGGGGTCGAGCGAGGCGAGTAGCCCGATATCCCCCATGCGGGGTTCGTCGGGGTTGGAGTCGCAGTCGCAATCCACCGAGAGGCGGTTGGCGACATTGATATAGAGGATCCTCTCGCCGCAATGGTCGGCCACGGCTTTGGCAGCTTCGGCCATCGCCTCCAGGAAGTGATCCTGCTCGGGCAGTTCGCGCCAATTGATCTTGCGTGCGCGACCGGCCGTGTGGATCCATGCCTTGCCGGCCGATGAGGCGATACCGATCGACATATTCTTGATCGCGCCACCAAAACCACCCATCTGGTGCCCCTTAAAGTGGGAGAGGATCACCGTGAAGTCGTAGTTCAAATAGTGCGCCCCGACCAGATCGACCTGCAGGTGGCGACCACCCACTACGGGGAGCTCCACATCGCCGTCGGCATCCATGATGTCGACCGGAGCGATTGCCGTAAAACCGTGATCGGCTGCGGCTTTGAGGTGGCTCTGCGTGTCGGCTCGTCCACCCCCGTAGGCCGTGTTGCACTCGACGATGGTTCCGTTCAACATTCGTACCAAATCCCCGATCAGGGCCGGTTTGAGGTAGTTGTGCCCGCCGGGTTCGCCTGTCGAGATCTTCACCGCCACGCGCCCTGTGGCCTCACGCCCCAATGCATGATAGATCTCCACCAACTTCTCCGGGGTGATCTCCTGCGAAAAATAGACCTTGCTCTTCATTGTTCTGCTTGAGTTTTTGGAATTAGCATCCCTACAAAGATAGCGATTTTTTCCGAAACTCAAAAGGCGATCTCCACTCCGCCGCTGAAGTGCAGCCCCGGCATCGGGAAACCGGCATTGATCTCGTAGCGCTGATCCAAGAGGTTCTCTCCGCGCAACCAACACTTCAGCCACCCGGCTGCTTGCCACGAAGCATCGACCGACCAGTTTAGAAACTCCTCCTCGACGGCCGCAGATGTGGGGCTTTCCAATACGGTGTAGAGCCCATTGATGTACTCCCAGCCCACTCCCCAGTGCCACTTTTTGTGTGAAAAACGGAGCCCAATGTGGAGCTTGTGTTCGGGGGAAGCTAAGGTGGGATAGCGCATGTGCAGGAAGCTGTAGTTGCCCTCGAGCAGGAGCCAGCGACGGGGTTGCCACTCGATCTCCCCCTCCACGCCCCAGTTCTCGATCACTCCGCCATTCTCGTTGCGGGGTCGCCCATCTTCCCAACTTGTGCGGATGATATTCTCCCCTTCGATGTAGAAGAGGTTGATTCCGTAGCGCAGTGCCCGCTGTGTGAGGCGCTGCCCCCAGGAGAGTTCATAGTGCATCAGCCGCTCGGGCCTCAGGTCGGGATTCTGCGGCGGAAAGAGGTACATCTCCCGAATGGTCGGGAAGCGAAAGCCTTTGGCCACCGAGGCCTTCAGCTCCCCCTCGTGGGCCAGGAGCAGGGTGAGCCCCACGCGCGGCACCCACTCCGTTCCTACGCGCGAGTGGTGATCCCAGCGCAGCCCGGCATCGAGGATCAGAGCCCCGAAGAGCTCCTGCCGCACCTCGGCATAGAGGGCCACCTCTCCCTCCTCCTTGTCGGCCAACACCTCATCCCGTCCGCCATCAATCGGGCGATTCAGGGCCATCCCGCCGAAACGGAAGTAGTCGAGGCCGAGGGTGATACGGCTTCCCTGAAAGAGCATCAACTGCTCATAGAGGCTTACACCCCACATCTTGTCGCGCGAGTGGAAGCGGGTGGCTTGGGGCTCTTCGCCTGCGGCATAGCCGTCGTTGATGCGGTGTTTCCCCCAGTTGTAAAAGAGATTGAGGCTCTCCGTGTGGCGGGCGTAACGCCCCTCCAGGCGGAGGGCGGCACGTGCCCGCAAGATGTTGGCGTCGGCGTCGATCAGGGGTCTCTGCCGTGTGCCCGGGTTGGAGCTCTCGGAGTGAAGCATCTCGGAACTGCCGCCCAAGAGCCAATGCTCCCCGAGCCGGAGTGAGAAGTTGAACCGGGCCCCATACTGCCCAAACTCCATGTTGGGACGGTGGCCGTCGCTGCGGTTGTAGAGTCCTCCGATCGAGCTCTTCAGGGGCCCGGCGCCGAGCTCCAACCTCAGATCGCTTTGCAGTGTATTCCACGAGCCATAGCCTCCGCGAAATCCGCCATGGAACCCCTCTTGGTGGGCCTGGCGTGTACTCAGGTGGATCACGCCGCCCATGGCATTCGAGCCATAGAGCACCGAGGCGGGGCCGCGTACCACCTCCACCCGCTCGACCGAGGAGGAGAGGTAGCTGTCGGCCAGGGGGTGCCCCATCAACCCCATATATTGCGGTTGGCCATCGACCACCACCAGGAGACCCGTGGTGGGAGCTCCGCCCACTCCGCGAAGCGACATGGCACCCGCGGCTCCGCCCGAGACACCGTAGCCCATCACGCCGCGTGAGGAGATAAAGAGCCCGGGAACCTGCTCGCTTAGCAGTGGCAGCAGGGAGGCCTCGTGGCGCTCGTCAATCTCTTGGCGTGAGAGGGTTGTAAGGGGCATGGCAGAGAGACGCAAATCGGACTCGTGGCGAGCCCCCATGACCACTACCTCCCCGATCTCGTGGGAGGGGAGTTGCAGCGAATCGACCTCGGGCCGAGCCTGCAACAAAAAAGCAGGGAGCGTAAGCACTACACTCCCTATCCAATAACGTAAGCGTAACATGGAACGAGTTATCTGCTCTGCATAAAGTTTGTAATCTCTATGAGGCACTCTTCAGCATTTCGACAACCGGCACACCGCTTCTCCACGGGGCAACAGTCGGTTTGGGTGCGATTCATGATCACCTCTACCACGCGGCCATACTCCACGGGCAGGCCATACTGCTCCAGGAGCTCCAATCCTCCACGGCTGATCACCGCAGCGTAGAGCGAGGCCACTTTGCCAAGAATCATCAGGGCGGCAGCCCCCTTGCCCACCACCTTGTCGGCCACCGAAGCTCCTTTCAGCCATGCAGGTTCCTCGGTGAGTAGGCGGTAAAGATCTCCCACGCCTCGTCCGTGGAAGAGGCGAACTTCACCCTGCGAAGAGATCACACAGGAGCATCCTTCCTGCTCCAAGCGGGCTATGAGGCCGGGATCAATCTTCATTGCGGGGGGGCTTTAGGGAGTAGTACATCTTTTATGCCAACCGGCTTTCGTCGGTATCTTCAAGCAATATTTCGCGCCAACGGTCGGGGACGGGGGCCTTCTCCTGACGTTCGAAATCAAAGACCACCATCACCGAGCGACTTTCGGTGCAGATACGCTCCTTGCCGTCGGGCTGCAGATGGATGAGCTGCTGGAAAAACTGCATCGAGGTCTGCCCCACACGGTCGATCGTGGTGCGCAGAACGATCTCATCCTCCATGCGGATCTGTCCACGGTAGTCGGTTTGGGTGGCTACCGTGATGATGCGACGAATCTTCTCGGGAGAGTCGAGAGCAAGTACCCGGCGGTAGAACTCCATCTTCCCAATATCGAAATACATCTGTTGGGCCACGTTGTTCACGTGAAGGAAGGAGTCCACATCCGAAAAACGCTTCTGAATAGGGGTGTGAATCGTTATCATACTCAGCGAATAATCTTAAATTCACCCGCCTCGTTGAAGGCGATAATGCCGGAAGGTTTGCGTGTGGGTTTCCCCTCAAAGCGGGGATGGATCACCAGATCGACCCCCTCCACAATCTCGCCTTTTACCTCCTGCAGGCGCTTGGGGGTCTCCTCGCCCGAGAGGTTGGCCGAGGTCGAGACGATCGGTCGGCCCAAGGCCCGTACCAGGTTGCGGCAGAACTCATGGTTCGGAATCCGTACCCCGAGGGTCTTCTCTTCGGGAATCAGATTTTCGGCCAACCCCACGGCTCCGGGCAGGATCAGGGTCAGGGGAGTGGTCGACAGCTCGGCCACCTCGAAGGCGATGGCCGGCGCCTTGTTCACGTAACGAACCACGCGATCGGCCGTGTCGCAAAGAACCAACATCGCCGTTTTATTCTCGCTGCGTTTGAGTTTATAGATCTTCTGCACAGCCTCGGCATTGGTGGCGTCACACCCTAAGCCCCACACCGTGTCGGTGGGGTAGAGGATGATCCCTCCATTGCGCAGTACTTCGACGGCCTTTTGAATCTCTCGTTGCATGGCGGATTATGCTTTTGCGGGTAATATTTCGATCCAGTAGTCGTCGGGATCGTTGATGAAGTAGAGTCCCATGGCATGGTTCTCGTAGCAGACCCATCCCTCCTGTTTGTGGTAGGCCCGTATGGCCTCGTAATCCCCCTCGACACGCAGACAGAGGTGGCTCTCGTTGTCGCCCAGTTCGTAGGCTCCCTGCTTGTCGCTTAGATGAGTGAGCTCCAAAAGAAAGTGCCCCGCTCCATCGCCCAGGTAGACCAACGTGAAGGAGCCGTCGGAGGCCTCCTTGCGTTTGATCTCCTTAAGCCCTAAGGCCTTCTCGTAGAAAGCAAGCGAACGCTCCAGGTCGGTAACATTGATGTTGAAATGGTCGAAATGTGCTTTAATCTCCATGGTTTTCGCGGTTAATCGTTTTTTGTTATGCGCTGCAAACCCCGTTCCGCAGCCAGACGCTCCATCAGGGCATAGGCCTCGTCGTAGTCGTTGTGGATCTCTCCGTCGAGGATGGCATTTTTGATCACCTCCTTGATCTCTCCGATGAGCGAGCAGGGAGGAATCCCGTAGGTCTGCATGATGATCTCGCCCGTGATCGGGGGTTGGAAGTTGCGGATGCGGTCGCGCTCCTCCAGATCCTTGAGTTTGCGGCGCACCAACTCAAAGTTCTTCAGGTAGCGTTTCACCTTGGCATCAATGCCCGAGGTGATGTCGGCCTCACAGAGCAACATGAGCTCCTCGATGTCGTCTCCCGCCTCGAAGAGCAGTCGGCGTACGGCCGAATCGGTAACCAGATCCTCCGAGAGAATGATCGGGCGTAGATGCAGAAATACCAACTTCTGCACAAACTTCATGGGTTCGCCCAAGGGGAGTTTTAAGGCGCGGAAGATGGTCGGTACCATCTTCGAACCCACCACCTCGTGCCCATGGAACGAGAAGCCGATCTTCGGGTCGTAGGCCTTGCACTGGGGCTTGGCAATATCGTGTAGCAGGGCGGCCCATCGCAACCAGAGGTAGTCGGAGCGTCGGGCCACATTGTCCAACACCTTGAGCGTGTGCTGGAAGTTGTCCTTGTGGGCATGTTGCCCGCGGCGCTCCACCCCCTTGAGGCGGTGCAGTTCGGGGAAGATCAGCGCCAACAGTCCCGTCATCTCCAACAACTCGAAGCCGATCGAGGGGCGTGGCGAGAGGACAATCTTGTTGAGTTCGGTCATGATGCGCTCGCGCGACACGATCTTGACACGCTCGGCGTTGCGGGTGATGGCGTCGAAGGTCTCCTCCTCAATGTCGAAGCCGAGTTGTGAGGCGAAGCGTACGGCCCGCATCATGCGCAGGGGATCGTCCGAGAAGGTGATGTCGGGGTCGCAGGGGGTTCGGATGATGCAGTCCTCTATGTCATACATCCCGTCGAAAGGATCGACCAACTCCCCAAAACGGTCGGCGTTGAGCGACCAGGCTAAGGCATTGATGGTAAAGTCGCGCCGCAGTTGATCGTCCTGCAGGGTGCCGGCCTCCACTTGCGGATTGCGCGAGACGCTTGTGTAGCTCTCCTTGCGGGCCCCCACGAACTCAACCTCTACTCCGTCGCAGCGCAACATGGCTGTTCCGTAGGTCTTGAAGATCGAGACGCGGGTGTGTAACTCCTCGCCTAAGGTGCGGGCCAGTTCGATGCCGCTTCCCACGACAACCACATCAATGTCGGTTGAGGGACGGCGCAGGTAGTAGTCGCGCACATAACCCCCTACCACATAGGCCTCAACCCCCATGCGGTCGGCAACGGCTCCGATGTGGCGAAAGATGCGATGTTTGAGCGCGGCAATCTCTTCCATGCTGTTAGCGGTTCAGGCAGCGCTTGTAGAGGGCTACCGTGTTTTCAAGTCCGTAGTAGAGGGCGTCGCTGATCAGGGCGTGGCCGATTGATACCTCGTCCACCCAGGGAATACGCTCGACAAAGTAGCTCAGATTCTCTAAGTCGAGATCGTGGCCCGCATTGAGCCCGAGTTCGCACTCCCGAGCCGCCTCGGCTGCCCGCAGGTAGTCGGCTATGGCCTGCTCGGGCGAGGTGCGGTAGTGGCGGGCATAGGCCTCCGTGTAGAGCTCCACGCGGTCGGCTCCACACCTTTTGGCCCCCTCCACCATCTCGGGTTGAGGATCCACAAAGATCGAAACGCGGATGCCGGCCTCCTGAAAACGGGCCGTTATTTCGCTCAGAAAGTCACGGTGGGCCATCGTATTCCATCCTGCATTCGAGGTGAGGGCATCGGGAGCATCGGGGACCAGGGTGACTTGTGCGGGGCGATTCTCCAAGACCAACTCCACAAAGGAGGGGATGGGGTTTCCCTCGATGTTGAACTCGGTTGTAAGGCGGGGCTTGAGCTCCCGCACATCGGCATAACGAATATGGCGTTCGTCGGGACGCGGATGTACGGTGATTCCATCGGCACCAAAACGTTCGATATCGAGTGCCGCCTGCAACAGGTGGGGGCGATCCCCGCCGCGCGAATTGCGTACAACGGCAATTTTATTGATATTTACACTTAGTTTCGTCATAAATCGTTATATTTGCGGTGTAAAGTTACTCAATTTTTTGAAAAGTAGCGGATGAAGATCATTCTTTTTTCTCGACCACAGCACGCGCACAACCCCGAGGGGCTCCGTCAACTCATGGAGGCGATCCTTCGGCGCGGCTTCAGCTATGCCGTCAACGAGGAGTTCGCTCCCATACTGGATCAGGCCACCGGCCGCCAAACGCCTTCGACGGAGTGCTATGGCGCTCAATGTCCTCCGATGGCAGGCGAGGCGGGGCTGATGCTCTGCTTGGGGGGGGATGGTACGCTGCTCGAAGGGGCCCGTCGTTTGGGGGGTGCCGCCCTGCCGGTGGCGGGGCTGCAGATAGGCCGCCTGGGTTTTCTGACCGGGGTGCGGTTCGAGGAGGTGGAGGCCCTCTTTGAGACCCTCTCCGAGGGGCGTTTAGAGGTCGAGCAACGCACCATGTTGCATGTGGAGGGGTGCTTTGACGAGGCGATAGAATCCTCCATGGCCCTCAATGAGATAGCCATCCAACGCAGCGGTGCGGGAATGATCTCCGTGGAGAGCTTTGTGGATGGCCAGATGGTAGCCACCTACCATGGCGACGGGGTGCTGCTTTCGACCCCGACGGGTTCGACTGCCTACTCGCTCAGTGCCGGAGGCCCGGTGGTGGCTCCCTCGTGTGCCTGCCTGATCCTCTCGCCTTTGGCGCCGCACAACCTGACGATGCGTCCGGTGGTGATCCCCGATCACAGCGAGGTGCTTTTCCGTGTACATACCCGTGGTCAGGGGGCGCTGATGAGCATTGATAATCGTACCTATCCGATCGTTGAGGGGACGGAACTCCGCGTGCGGAAATCCGACCGCCATGTTTTTTTGGTTCTCCCGCACAATACGACCTTCTACGACACGTTAAGGAAGAAGATGATGTGGGGGGTGGATGTGCGCGGATAATGGGTGCAAAATCACTTTTCCTCCACAATTTTTTCAAAATTCGGGTAAAAGGGTTATATTTGCGCCTTATATAAGGTATAAAATGAGCCGGGAGAAGAGAATACCTCGCCATGTGGCGATCATCATGGACGGCAACGGCCGCTGGGCCGAATTGCGTGGCCAGGAGCGCTATATGGGTCATATGCAAGGCGTTGAGTCGGTACGCCGATCGGTGAAAGCCGCCCTCAAAGAGGGGGTGGAGTTCCTGACACTCTATGCTTTCTCGACCGAGAACTGGGGCCGTCCTACCGAGGAGGTCAATGCCCTGATGGAGATTCTCTGCCGCAGCATCATCGACGAGACCCCCGAATTGAAGAAGCAGGGGGTGCGGGTGCGGATGATTGGCGATCGCGCAGCCTTTTCGGAGCGGGTGCAGAGCCACTTGACCCTGATCGAGGAGGAGACCGCCGAGCAGGAGAAGCTGACCTTGATCCTGGCCCTGAACTACTCCTCGCGCATGGAGCTTGTGCGTGCCGCACGCCTTTTGGCCGAGCGTACTCTGCGGGGCGAGATGGCGGTGGAGGAGATCGACGAAAAGCGGATGAGCGAGGCGCTCTACACAGCCTCCTGGCCCGATCCCGATCTGGTGATCCGTACCAGTGGGGAGTGTCGCCTGAGCAACTTCCTGCTTTGGCAGAGCTCCTATGCCGAGCTCTACTTCCCCGAGATCCTCTGGCCCGATTTCGACGAGGAGGCCTTTGGAAAGGCACTGGCCGAATATGCCCGCCGCGACCGCCGCTTCGGGCTTGTTAAGTAATGCAAAAAGAAGAACAGACGATAGATGAACCATTTAGGAAAGATCATAGCGACCCTGTTGCTGCTCACGCTCGCGTGGGGAGCAGCGGCGCAAACCCAACCGGCCGACACGACCGTTCTGGCTCCCTTTGCCGAGAATGCTCCGATGTTGGAGTCGGCCACGCCGAAACTCTACTACATCCGCAAGGTGAATGTGCGAGGGGTGAAGTACTTGAACCACGACCTTATCCGCGCCTCGTCGGGCCTCGTGCCGGGCGACTCGCTCTATCTGCCCGGCTCCTACATTTCGCACGCCATCACCCGCCTGTGGAACCAGCGTTACTTCTCGGACGTGAAGGTGGGTGCCACCATCGAGGGAGACTCGATCGACCTGGAGTTGATGTTGGCCGAGCGCCCCTTGGTCAATAGTTGGAACTTCACGGGTATCTCGCGCAGCAAGCAGAAGGATATTTTGGAGAAGCTCAAGTTGCGCCGTGCC
Source organism: uncultured Alistipes sp. (assembly GCA_964600455.1). Lineage (GTDB taxonomy): Bacteria > Bacteroidota > Bacteroidia > Bacteroidales > Rikenellaceae > Alistipes. The sequence goes on from CAZRJU010000042.1 coordinate 11,820, forward strand.
TCGGAGCTTTCGGATTATGTGATCGACAAGAACTGCAAACTCATCCGGGCCTACTTTGCCGAAAAGGGCTTTCGTAATGCCACGGTGGATGTCCGCATCGAGAACGATTCGATTCGTCCCCGTACGGTGAACGTATTCTTCGATGTGAATCGCGGTGAGCGTGTCAAGATTGGCGCCATCACCTTCTCGGGGAACGATAACTTCTCGGAGCGCCGTCTGCGCAAGGCCTTCAAAAAGACCCACCAACGTTCGATCAATATCTTCCGCTCGACAAAGCTCAACGAGAAGGATTACGAGGAGGATAAACTCCTTTTGGTGGATTTCTATAACTCGAAGGGCTATCGCAACGCCACCATCCTGAGCGACTCGATCTATACGATCAGCAGCAACCGTATCGGGTTGCATATCAACCTCTCGGAGGGTAATAAGTACTACATCCGCAATATTTCGTGGCTTGGTAACTCGGTCTATACGACCGAGGATCTGGAGCGTATCTTCTCGGTGCAGCCGGGTGATGTCTACGATAAGAAGTCGATGCACAAACGCCTGGGTATCGGCAACGAGGTCAACCCCGACGAACTATCCGTATCGTCGCTCTACCAGAACCACGGCTACCTGATGTCGCAGATTGACCCTGACGAGGTGGTCATCGGCCCCGATTCGATCGACTTGGAGATCCGCATCTTCGAGGGTAAGCAGTTTACGATCAACGAGGTGGGTATCTCGGGAAATATGCGTGTGGACGATGAGGTGATTCGCCGTGAGATCTACACCCGCCCGGGTGAGCTCTACGACCGCTCGATGCTCATGCAGACCATCCGCACGCTCGGTTCGATGGGACACTTCAACCCCGAGACCATCATGCCCGATATCAAACCCGTATCCAACGAGTTGGTCAATGTGAATTGGCCCTTGGAGGAGCAGGCCAGCGACCAGTTCAACGTGGCCGGCGGTTGGGGTTCGGGTACCTTTGTCGGTTCGGTGGGTATCACCCTGAATAACCTCTCGGTGCGTAACTTCTTCAAACCGGGGGCTTGGCGACCCTATCCTATGGGCCAGAACCAAAGCCTCTCGATCTCGGCTCAGACCAATGGTACCTACTACAAGGCTTTGGCGTTGAGTTTTACCGATCCCTGGTTGGGTGGCAAGAAGCCCAACTCGTTTACCATTTCGGCCCACCTCTCGGAGCAGAACGATGCCTACTACATCTGGCAGGATGCCACGTGCTACTTCCGCTCGACGGGTATTGCGGTCGGTCTGGGTAAGCGCCTTAGTTGGCCCGACCCCTACTTCACCTTCTACGGAGAGTTGGCCTACCAGCGCTATAAACTCAAGGATTGGTCTTCGTTTGTGATGTCGAACGGAGCTGCCAATATGCTCTCGCTTAAACTGGTCTTCGGCCGTAATTCGGTGGATCAGCCCACCTATCCGCGTCGAGGCTCCGACTTCAGTATCTCGGTGCAGATCACTCCTCCCTACTCGCTGTGGGACGATAAGGACTATGCCGATCAGAGCATGCCGGATGCCGAGCGCTATAAGTGGATCGAGTTCCATAAGTGGCAGCTCAAGGCGCAGTGGTTCTTCCCGTTGACCAACAACCAGAAGCTGGTGCTGATGACAAAGGCCGAGATGGGTTATCTGGGCAACTACAACAAGAATAAGGTATCCCCCTTCGAGCGTTTCGAGGTGGGCGGCGACGGTATGTCGGGCTATAATATCTATGGTATCGATATTATCTCGATGCGTGGTT
>CAZRJU010000043.1:0-11512 GCA_964600455.1 uncultured Alistipes sp.
ATACGCGACTGCTCGGCCAGCGCCTGAAGAATCGACTGGCGGATCCACCACACGGCATAGGAGATAAACTTGAAACCGCGGGTCTCGTCGAACTTCTCAGCCGCCTTAATGAGGCCCAAATTGCCCTCGTTGATCAAGTCGGGCAGGCTGAGGCCCTGGTTCTGGTACTGCTTGGCCACCGAGACCACGAAGCGCAGGTTGGCCTTCGTGAGTTTCTCCAAAGCCTCCTGGTCTCCCTTTTTGATTCGTTGGGCGAGTTCTACCTCCTCCTCCACGGTGATCAGATCCTCTTTACCAATCTCTTGCAGGTACTTATCCAACGAGGCACTCTCACGGTTCGTGATGGACTTGGTGATCTTAAGTTGACGCATGTTTCTCTTGTTAAAGTTTGTAGTTTGCTTTCTCTTCCCTCTCCCCTCTATGTAGCAGGGGCCTTACTCCACCATCACATAGCTTGCGGCACGACCATCAGGGTAGATACCGTCGATCGAGCGCACGGGCTCGGTGATTCTTCTCAGATCGCTCACCGTCAGGATCTCACGATCGTTGATGTGGGTGATGATGTAGCCTTTGCGAACACGGGCACGAGCCAGAAGGCCATCCGCCTTGATGGAGCCTACCTGCACACCACCCTTGATCTGCAGGCGGCGGCAGATGGTCTGCGGGGCATCGGTCAGTTTGGCCCCCAGCACCTCGACCACATCCACATCATCCCTGCTGAGGAGTTCGGGTTTTCCGGATACATTACGCAGGGTTACCTCAAATTGTTTCACCTCATCCCCTCTTTTTGCCGATATTTTTACCTGATCGTTGGGTCGATGGCGACCGATCTGCTCCTGAAGGGTTGATCCGTCGAGGATCCTCACCCCGTCGATGTCGATCAGGATGTCGCCCTTGCGGATACCGGCCTCCGAGGCGGCGCTATCCTCCACCACGGCAACCACATAGACACCCCCGACTTCGCCGATCCCCAGCTCTCGGCCCATCTCCTCGATAAAGGCCTGATCCACCGGTCGGAAGCTCACACCCAGCAGGGCACGCTGCACCACACCGAACTCCTTGAGGTCGGTAACCACCTTACGGACAATGGTTTCGGGTACGGCAAACGAGTAGCCGATATAGCTGCCGGTCGAGGATTTGATCACGGTGTTGATGCCCACCAACTCGCCGTGGGTGTTGACCAATGCACCCCCCGAGTTTCCCGGGTTGACCGCCGCATCGGTCTGGATGAAGGACTCGATGCGGAACTCGTTGGGGATTACCCCCAGGCTGCGGGCCTTGGCACTCACGATGCCGGCCGTGATGGTCTGCCTCAGGTCGAAGGGCGATCCGATGGCCAGCACCCACTCACCCAGGCGCAGGGAATCGGAGCTGCCAAAGGCGAGGGTAGGGAGCTCCGTGGCCTCGATCTTCAAGAGGGCGACATCCGTGGCGGGGTCGGTCCCCACGATCTCGGCCTCGAACATGCGGCCATCGTTGAGCGTTACGCGCAGTTCGGTGGCCTGATCGACCACGTGGTTATTCGTCACGATATAGCCATCCTCCGAGATGATCACACCCGAACCTCCCGAACGGCGCTCCTCGGACTCGGGGCCCATCTGGGGGAGTCCGAAGAACTCCAAGAAGGGGTTGTAGGAGCGTTGCACAGCCACGCGTTGCAGGGCTTCGATGTTGACCACAGCCTTCACGGCATTCTCGGCGGCATAGGTCAAATCGGGGAATCCCCCGGGTTCGTAGGCGGCAAAGTGGGCCCCCAAGGCGGGGGTACGCTCCACCTCACGCTCGATATAGCGGATACCGCTCTCGGTGTAGCGGCTCATCAACCAGGCACCGGCGCCACCGGCCACGGCCGCAACGGCCATGATGCCCAAAAACAGAAGTGTCTTTCTCATGTTGTCTTAAAGGTATTTAGGCCCCCGTTTGGTGATTCGAAGGCAGCATTTGCCCGAATAACGCGCTTTTAAGGCGGCTTATTGTTCGGACAAGAAGAAACGAGGCTTTAGAAGCCTTCGCGGGGAGCCGAGGGTTCGTAGCCGTTGCGGCGTACCCACTCCATCACCTCGGGGGAAAGAGTCTCGTCGCGGTCGGCCCAACGACCCGTCTCCACCAAGCGGTCGCGGTAGCGCAGGATCTTATCGCTTAAGGGGAACGAGGGGCGCTCCAGGGCCTCGGTCTCGGCACGGCGCGAGGGGCGGATCGTGCGCGTAAAGACGCTGTCGCGCGAGGGGCGCAACTCGGGCAGCCACTTATACTCCTTGAGGTAGAGCTCCTGCGACTCGGGACGCATGTTCAGCGGGAACATCGAGTACTCGTTCTGCTCGCGGTAGGTCATCGTCACCACCTGCTGATTCTCGATATAGAAGCTGGCGGCACCACTGCGGATCACGAACATATCGTTGGCCGGGGCACCGGGTTCGTCTTGCAGGAAGTAGATGGTCTCCACATTGCCGTTCACATCGTGGCGGTAGATGGCATTGGAGGCGAACCAGGCGGTCATCTCCTTGCCCGAGATCTGGTTGTAGCAGGCGGTATCCACCTGCGAGACCATGATGGGGCGACCCACAAAGTCGGCATGGTCGATCTCGCCACCCTTCGTGTAAATGTCCATCAACTCGGAGGTGATTTGGTTCTGTTGGTTCCAAAGCACCGGTTCGATATAGAGGTGGAGCGTGGAGTCGGTACCAAGGGCCACGATCGAATCGCAAACAGCCTGAAAATCAGTGCGATAAATCTTCACCTTGCGGTAACCGTACATCACACGACGCACCGTGTCGGCGGCCAGAGAGTCGACGGTTAACGAATCCACGGCCAAGGAGTCCACAGCCAAGGAGTCGGTCGCAAGGGAATCCAAGGCTAAGGAGTCGGTTCGGCCGGCCGCCTCACGACGGCTCAGGAGCGAATCCAGGTCGGAGAGGGCCGAGGAGTCGGGCAGCTCCTTGCCACGGCGGATGGCGCGTTCGCGCTTGGCCTGCAACTTCGCCTCCATGCGGGCACGGCGGCGCTCAAGGCGCAACTGCTCGAGCGAATCCATGCGGTTGAGTTGGGCCGTGATTTTGGCCTGACGAGCACGGGCGATGATGGCTAATTTCTCGCGGCGGGCGGCCGCCTTTTCGGCCTTGATGGCCGCCTTACGCTCACGATCTACGCGTTTATAGAAGGCTTTGCGGGCCTTGATCGAGAGGGTATCGAGGCTGTCGGTGAGGCGTTGCAGCGAATCGCGCTTATCGGCCAAAGAGTCGATCTCGGCCCCACCGAGGCTGTCGGCCGGGCTCTCCACACCCAACGAATCGAGGCGACCGGCCGGGCTCTCGCTGCGGGCCGTGGAGTCGGCCCCCGGGCGGGGTCTTGCTCCGGGCATCCCTCCCGGGAAGGGCGGGGTGGGAGCGCCCCCTTCGCCACCCAAGGCAGGGGGTTGTCCGGGCAGGGCAGGGCGGCTCGAACGGGCTATGGAATCGGCCCCGGGCAGGGTCAACGAGTCGGCAGCCAACGAGTCGGCCGGTTCCCGTTGCGGGCCCCAGGGGTTGAACTCGGGTTGGGTGGTGTAGTAAGTGAGCAGCAGGATCGAATCGGCCCGCATATAGATCGAATCGCCCTGCGTGGTATCGTAGCCCACGAGCGAGGGGTTGCGTGTCAGGAGGGCGCTGCCCGGGTTGCGCCAGTACTCGCCATAGTCGCCGAAAGCGAGGGTCTTATACTCGGCGTCGTCGATCTGGATGGCGTGGCGGAGGTAGGCAATCTCGCGCTCGCGGAAGTAGTCGAGCGAGTCGCTCCAAAGCTCATCCTTCTCGGTGAGCAGGTAGCCGTTTTGGCGGATCGAGTAGCAGGCCGAAGGGCGGTCGTAGGCTCCGCGATCACCGTATAGGTACTCCCCCTGATCGTTCCAGATGTGGGTGTTGCGGAAGAACTCGGCTCGATCCAAGTCGGTGTTATAGATCACCGAATCGCTCTGCATTTGGTAGGTCGAATCGCACATCTCGACCCGCCCGACGCAGGAGAGTTCGTGGCGCTCCGAGTAGTAGTAGCCACGGTCGGCCTCGAGGCGGTTGCCGCGGTTGAAGAGTACGCCGCCCCCCGTAAATTCACCCACTTGGCGGTAGGTGTCGAACGAGAAGCGGAAGGTATAGAGCGTGGCATCGCCATCAATCACCTTGACCAGCGGAGAGTAGACCTCGGCCTTATTCAGGCGGCCTTGGTAGTCGGCCCGATCGCCATAGATGAAGGTGGTGTTTTGGTTGATGAGCACATTGCCGAAGCACTCGATGGTCTGTCCGTCGTAGCGCACGGCGCTATCGCAGGTGATCACCGCGCCGTTGTGCAGGGCGCGGAAGTTGCCCACCATGCAGACAGCCATCGAATCCCCCACGTCGATCGAGAAGGTGCGATCCGAACGCATATAGACCAACCTCTGCTCCCCCTCGTCGCTCGCCCTTTGAGCCGATCGTTGGGGGCGGCCATCCCGCTCAAAGGGGGCCGAAAGGGGCTTGGCCGTGAGGTAGAAACCCGCGGCAATGGTCATGAGCAACGCTCCCGACAAGAGCTTTTTCAAGGAGCATCTCATAGGCTACTTCACCCAGTGTTTGTTCTCGAACTCGCCGTTGCGGAACTCGGGGTCGATAAAGACATACATGCTCTCGATCTTGCGGTCGAGCCATTGGTTGAAGGTGCGCTCCTGCTTGCGGTTGAGGGCCATCTCCTCGAGGCGGATGTAGTCCTCCGCAAGGGAGGCCTTGTGGGCCGGGATGATCTGCACCAATTTGACGATCTTGGAGACCTGGTTGCCCATCACATCCTGTGTCTGGTAGGCCCTCGAGACCCCGCCGATCGAGAGGCGGCTCAGGGCCAGGAAGTCGGCATAGGGCTTATGGAAGCTGTCGTTGGCAAAGTCCTCCTTGAGGAACTTGGTCTGCGTGTAGTTCACGTCGAGGGCCGAGGCACGCTCCAGGATGTCGTGGTTGGTCACCAGACCTCCGTTCATCTTCGTCAGGGCATCGTCCGAATGGAGCAGGGCGGCACGCTCGAAGGTAAGGGAATCCTTGCGGATCAGATCGGCAATCGAATCGAGCTCGTGGAGCGGTTCGGAGAGCTCGTCGGGGGTGTAGGTCGGACGCAGCAGGATATGGCGGCTGTGGTAGAGGTTGCCGCGCTTGTCGATAAGCTGGATGATGTGGAATCCCGCCTGGGTCTCCACCACCTCGGAGATCTGGCCGGGTTTGAGTTCGGCCAAGGCATCGGCATAGGGTTGGAAGAGACCTTGCAGGGTGGTGGGCTCGATCTCACCGCCACGCATGGCCGAACCATCGACCGAGTACATACGGGCCATCGTCTCGAAGCGGGCTTCGCCCGAGAGGATACGGTTACGCATCTCGAGCAGGCGCACGCGCGTACGGCGCTTGGCCTCCACGATCGAACGCGGATACTTCGTGATCTGGGCGTAGACATACTGCTCGGGGATGATGGGCAGGCTGTCGCGCGAGATGTTGTTGAAGAAGTGCTCCACCTCACCCGGGGTGATCGTCACCTTGGAGGTTACCTCGTGCTGCATGCTCTGGGCATAGGACTGCTCCTGGAAGTTCTGACGCAGCATCTCGCGGATGTTGTAGACGGGCATGTGGTAGCGGGCCTCAAGGGCCTTGATCGAACCCTCCTGCTCGATCATCTGCTGCAACTGCTCCTCGGCTCGCGTCTGAAGGCCCACCAAGTCGATCTCCACCGAGTCGATGAGGGCCTGGTTTTAGAGCAACTTTTGCAGCATCAGCCCCTCAAGGGCCTCGTTCATCGGGTCGCGGTCGGAGGTGTAGCCCTCCTGACGGCGCTGCTCCACCATGCGGGCGGCATACTCGGCCACCTCGGAGTGGAGGATTGAGGAGTTGCCCACCACGGCAACCACCTTATCGAGCATCACCTGTCGTTGGGCCATGGCAAGGCTTACGGCAGCCACGGCAAGCAGGAGTGTAAGGATCCATTTCTTTGTCATATCTCTCTCTTAATTTTCAGCATTGTTGGGGCCTCCATCTCCCTTTCCGCGGGGTTGTAGAGGCGGATTTTGCCCTCCTCGACGGCCTGAAGGCGCAACTGCTCCTCCTGTTGGCGGATCAGGTCGCTTTGGCGACGGTTGAAGAGGATGCGGCGGATGGTTTCGCGCACACGCTCCAAGGGCAGGGCCTCGCCGGCAGCGCGTACCGAGGTGATTTGGAAGTAGTAACGCGAACGGTTGTCGCGCATCTGCTGCACGTCGTGCGAGAGCAACAGGGCGCTGTTATCCTCCGAAAGGAGAGCGGGCAGGTGGCCCAGGAACTCCTCGAAGTCGCTCCACGAAGTGAACTCCACCAGATCGAAGCCGTTTTTGCGGCAGATCTCCTCCAGATCGCGGCGGCTCTCTTCGCTATTGGAGCGCATGAGTTGCAGCAACTTCTTGGCCTGGCGATCCCCCTCCTTGAAGCGCAGGATGCGCCCCTTGACCCAGGTGCGGTCGGAGCGGAAGTCGCTCAGGTGGGCGTTGTAGTACTCCTGGATCGCCTCCTCGGTGAAGAGGGTGTCGATGTGGCTGTCCACGTAGTATTGGTCGAGTTTGCGGATCAAGAGCGACTGGCGGTACTCCTCGACCAAGGCCTCAATGTCCTCCTCGGCATCCGAAAAACGTTGTTCGGCCTCCCGAAGTTTGAGTTGGCGGCCCACCCAACGATCCACATAGAGGCGGTAGAAGGAGGTGCTGTCGTCCCCCGTAATTCCCTCGGGTGCCAGACGCTCCACCTCGTGCAGGTAGAGGGTACGGCCCCCCACCTTGGCCAGCGGCTCCGCTCCACGGAAATAGGCGGGCAGCTCACGGCATCCGAAGGTAGTCATGAGCAGCAAGCCAAGCAGTATGTGAACGATATGTCGCATAGCCAAAGGGCAAAGTTACGCTTTTTTACCGGAATTTAACGCATCTTGCTCGCTCTTTATTTCCTGCGAGCGCTCTTTTTTGCGTTCAAGGCTGCGCAGACGGGCCATTTTGCGCCCCACCTGCCAGGCCGAGAAGAGGAAGAAGAGGAGCGCCACGCCATAGATCAGTGCATAGAGCCCCGTCGAGGGGAGCAGCTCCCTGAGGGAGATCTCGGCCAGCGGGCGGCCATCGAACTGCTCACCCGGGAACTGCGTCCAGATCATCATCAGGGCGACCATGTTGTTGAAGAGGTGGAGCAGCACTCCCGGCCAGATCGACTTGGTTTGCAGCGAGAGGTAGGCAAAGAGCAGGCCCAGCAGAAAGGCGTTGACCACCATCACGGGGTGCACATGGATCAACCCGAAGAAGAGCGACGAGAAGAGCCAGGCGGCCCAGATACCCCAACGCGTACGGATCGACTCGAGGATCACGCCGCGGCAGACAAACTCCTCCAAGAGCGGCGCAGCCACCACCGTTGCCAGAAGGGCGCCAACCCCCCGCCCCGGATCGGGCATCGGCAGGGCATCGAACTTGATCCACTCCAAGAGAGGCTCGCTGATCACGCTGATCGAGAGCATCATCCCCAAGCCCCAAAGCAGATAGAGCGGGTTGAGGCCCGCCACCGAAAAGCGGGCCAAAACACCCCTTGCTCCGCGCCAATGGCGGTAGAGGAGCACCAAGAGAATGAAGAGCCCAAACTGCACCAGGTAGCTCCACAGCACCACCCAACCCCACTTTTCGGGGTCGGCTTGCGGCAGGGTGGCAGGATCAACCCCTGCGGGAAACACCCACCCCATGAGCAGGCTCCCGATGAGCGAGGCCGCAAAGTAGAGTACAAGCAACATCACCCCATCCCAAAGGGTGGGAAAACGGTCGTTATGCAGGGAAGTGGTTATTTTATCCATAATGCATTGTAATTGATCGTAGGACAAAGATAGTGGAAATTCAAGATTCAAGATTCAAAATTAAGCAATTTTTTTGCTTTTCTGCTGCTGCGCCTCGGCATAGCCAAACCCCGTGAAGGTTTGGCGCTGCGCTCGGCTTGCACCGCAGTTGAAAATGCATGATTGGGGGTAATGGGATTACCCAAGGCGTATTACCGTGGGGGTGTTAGCCTGGGAATGCCGGGAATTATGGGATTACCCGGAGCGTTGTGGATCTCCCATTATTCCCATAATTCCCATCTTATAACTCCCCACCGTACAACCCACCCCATCCTACCCTACGGTACAACCCCCTGCCCCGTGGGTATTAAAAAAGATACCCGTGCGATGGTGGGGTATGCCGCAGTGGTGCGCAGGGTGGGAACGTAACATATAGCGTAACGTAACAGGGGGGGGGTTACGCCTTGTTACGCTAAAAATAATTATGAATTTAGATTTTTAAATTAAAAATAGAGGGTCGGTTGTTTCACAACATTCGACCCCCCCCGGTTAGGTTAGTTAGGTTAATGAGATGTGGGAGATCCCCACGATTTAGTAATACAAAGATAACTCTTTTTTTCATCAACCAAACCTTTTCGCGGTTTTCTCTCAAAAATAAAAAAACAATGCGCGAGGATAGTAAGCAATTTTCAATCGAGAAAAACAATTTTTAATATTTTAAGAAACTTCCGCCGTGGCACTTCGGTCATTCAGCAGAGAGGCGGGGAGCTCGCTCTGCTGCTCGGGAGAGGCTGTGCGGTAGGAGGCGGGGGTGAGCCCATAGGCCTTTTTGAAGAGTTTGATAAAGTGGGAGGTGTTCGGGAAGGAGCATACCACCCCGATCTCGGAGATTGATTTGGCCGTCGAGATCAACAGCAGACGGGCATGGATGAGACGCTGGCGGATAAACCACTTGTGGGGCGGCATGTTGTAGATGCGGCGAAACTCCTTCTTGAAGGAGGTGAGCGAGCGATGGGTCATGCGGGCCAGGGCGTCGATCGAGTTGTCGCTAAAGATGTGGTTGTAGATGATCTGTTCGAAGCTCTCCTTAGCGGTGTCGATCGAGCCGAGCACCTTGCTCTTCAGGCAGCAATCCTCATGGGCGGCGATGTGGTAGATCAGTTCGGTCATCTTCAGGTTTTCGGCCGCGCTGTCGCCGAGCGAGTCGCTGCGCAACAGGGCCCCCACGCCGAAGAAGATGGAGCGGATGGCGGGCCAGGCGGGCATGGTAACCTCGGATAGGGAGCGGCACTTTAAGCAGGAGTGGCTGTTGGAGATCTTGAGCCGGTAGGTGATGTTGAGGTGCAGGAGGATCTGTTGCAGCTCCTCGGGGGTGTAGTAAAAGACCACCTGCTCGAAGGGATGGTCGGCCTCGGGGAGCTCTTCGGAGTAGTGGAGCCCGACCCCCAAGAAGAAGAGGTCGCCCCGTTGCAGGCGGTGGCGCTGATCACCGCAATAGAGATACTTAGTGCCGTGGAGAATACACCCCACCGCATAGCGCGAAAGGCTCTCCGAGCGAACCCCTACGGCCTGCTCTTCCAAATACCGGACAACCCGAGGCTGTCGCTCATCGTGATACGTTTGTGTCATAATCATCTCGTTAAAGGTTTTTATCGGCAACAAATATAGCGATTACAACACAATATTTTATTGTACAATATATCTCTTTTTGTACTTTTATCGCAAAAAAGCCCAAATGGCATATCAAGGGGGCTGATGCGCGGAGTTCCGAATCAGAAGAAGAGCCGCACAAAGAAGCAGAGGAGCAGCGCCACGTAGAGCAGATTGGCGAAGAGCGGGCGCAGGCGAACGAAGAGGTAGGGGAGCAGCAGCGTAGTGGGTACTGCAATCAGCATGAAGAGGTTAAAGGTAGCGCCCGGCAGCAGGAGCATCCCCACGGCCAAGAGATAACTCCACGAGAAGAGCGTGAGGATGGCGCGGGCCTTGGAGCTGCTGTGATAGCGGCTGCTCTGGAAGTAGAAGAGCGCACAGAGCGAGGCCGAGAAGAGGAGCATGAGTTGTACAATAAAGGTCGGAGATGCTCCGCGGAAGAGGTGGAGAGCAGATCCGTCGTGCAAGATCGTTGCAATTTGCCGCACGGGGGTCTCGAACGCCTCCCCAAAGGCCCAGGCGAGATAAGAGGCCGCAAAGAGCGGAAGCAGCAGACCCACCAAGAGGACTATTCCCTCGCGCAGGGTGCGCTTGAAGAGCGCAAGGGCGATCACCCCGAGGGGGAGCAGCAGCACCGCAGGGGGGAGCAGCAGGGGGAGTGTCCCCAGATAGAGGGCCCCCCGAAAGAGCGGAGTAAAGCTCAGGCCGTTACGCATCGAGGCCGAGAGGTTACGCAGGGCCCTGACAAAGAGCAGGGCGGCCACCACGCCCACCAGGCTGTCCGCGGGCATAAAGAGCCCCACAGCCAGCAGTGCATAGAGCGGCATGGCGATCAGCGAGCCTCCCGAATAGAGGCCGTGGCGCGTGCCGATACGGGCGATCATCAGGGCTTCGAGAAAGAGCAAGAGCGACGAAAGCACCGCCGAGAGGGTGGGATAACTCCCCTGCCAAGAGCTCAACCACACGGCAAGCGGAGTACTCCACGCCGCATCAGCCCCCGGAACACCTCCCCCGACGGGCAGATAGTGGGCCAGTGCCACCAACCCGACGAGGGTCAGCAGCGAAAGGGGCAGGGGTTGTTTGGTGAGGTTCATCGGTTGTGTCGTTGTGCTATTGTCGGACAAAGATAGCGAAATTTTTGGGTTGGCAGGGCCGATTGTGGCGATAAAATTCCTACCTTTGTTACCATGTTGGAAAATAGCTATCAAACGGCACTCCTCGAGGCGGGGTGTGATGAGGCGGGCCGCGGTTGTTTGGCCGGTTCGGTCTTTGCCGCGGCGGTGATTCTCCCGCCCGATTTTCACCATCCGCTTCTCAACGACTCGAAGCAGCTCAGTGAGCGGCAGCGCGATCTGTTGCGCCCGATCATCGAGCGCGAGGCGTTGGCTTGGGCTGTGGAGGAGGTGTCGGCTGCCCGTATCGACGAGATCAACATCCTGAACGCCTCGATCGAAGGGATGAACTTGGCGGCCCACCGCCTCGATCCTGCCCCCCAATTCTTGGCCATCGACGGCAACCGTTTTCGGTCGCAATTCGGCCTGCCATTTGCCTGTGTGGTGAAGGGCGACGGGAAGTATGCCAACATTGCCGCGGCCTCGATTTTGGCCAAGACCCACCGTGACGAGTATATGCGAAGATTGGATCGGGAGTACCCCTGCTACGGCTGGGCCAAGAACAAGGGCTACCCCACCCGCGACCACCGGTTGGCCATTCATCAACACGGCCTGAGTCCCTACCACCGCCTGAGTTTCACCCAAATTCCCGATCAGCTGAATCTGTTTTAGCTGCTCGTTGTTTCTGGGGGGGGGTGGGAGTGATGGGAATAATGGGAGTAATGGGAATTATGGGATTACCCAGAGCGTATTACCCACAGCAAGGGCCCAATTATGAACTGCGGTGCCAGCCGAGAGCAGAGCCAAACGAGGGAGCGTTAGGCTATGCCGAGGCGCAGCAGCAGAAGGGCGAAGTCTCTTTTTCGCTCAACTGCGGTGCAAGCCGAGCGCAGAGCCAAACGAGGGAGCGTTAGGCTATGCCGAGGCGCAGCAGCAGAAGGGCG
>CAZRJU010000043.1:11612-12871 GCA_964600455.1 uncultured Alistipes sp.
CGAGCGCAGAGCCAAACGAGGGAGCGTTAGGCTATGCCGAGGCGCAGCAGCAGAAAAGCAAAAATTTTTGCTTAATTTTGAATCTTGAATTTTGAATTTGGTCTCCTCCTCTTACCCGCGAATGATCTTCAGGCGTTGGCCTTCGCGCAGTCGGTTGGGATTTTTGATGCCGTTCCAGCGCATCAGGTTCTTCTGCGAAACCCCATACTTGCGGGCAATGGAGCCCAGCGTCTCGCCGCGTCGCACCTTGTGGTAGATCGTACCACTGGCCTGTGCACGGCGTTTATCCAGGTTATCGGGGTTGAGATACTCCTTCAGATAGGCCGAATCCTTGCTATGAATCAGCTCCTCGTGGGCGATGTAGTCGGTGGTGGCATGCTGCGGCAGAGTCAGCACATAGGGCTTGTTGGTTGCCGGCAGGATGTCGATGCGGTACTGCGGATTCAGCAGACGCAGCGTCTCGATGGGGGTATTCTCCAAGGTGGAGGCCACCTGTCCGAGGTGGAGCAGGCGGTTGACATGGATCGTATCAACGGCCAAAGGCATGGGGGGCTCGGTGGGGGTGATTCCATGCAGACGGTGGTAGGCGAAGCCGTAGGTGGCGCCGATAAAGGCGGGCACATAGCCGCGGGTCTCGCGGGGCAGGAAGTCATAGATCTCCCAGAAGGTTTTACCCCCCGAGCGGGCAATGGCCTTATTCACGTTGCCCGGGCCGCAGTTGTAGGCGGCGATAGCTAAGAGCCAGTTGTTGTAGATGCCGTAGAGATCCTTCAGGTAGCGGCAGGCGGCCTGCGTGGCCTTCAGCGGATCGTAGCGCTCGTCAACCAGGGAGTTGACCTCCAAGCCGTAGACCTTGCCCGTAGGGGCCATAAACTGCCACAAGCCGGCAGCCCCCGCACGCGATACGGCGGTGGTTTGCAGGGCCGACTCGATGATCGCCATCGCACGCAGTTCGATCGGGAGGCCCGCCTTCAGGAGCTCCTGCTCGATCATCGGGAAGTAGTACTTCGAGAGCCCTACCACGCGGCTCATCAACCCATATTTCGTATCGGTATAGCGGGCAATGGAGGCCTTAACCAAGTAGTTGTAGGGGAGCTCGATGGGGGAGGCCAAATCGCGCAGACGACGCACATAGACCGAGTCGGGCGTTGTATCGGCCGCAGCCACCGCCTCGGCATCAATCTCGATATACTCCCGCACATAGGCCTCGTAGCGCTGCTCGGCACAGAGGTTCTGCCAGAGCGCCACCAGCGAATCAT
>CAZRJU010000044.1:0-12575 GCA_964600455.1 uncultured Alistipes sp.
TGTGGTGGATGCTGCCGGAGGGTGGCTCTTCCCCTCGTTTTGTGATGCCCACACACATTTGGTCTATGCGGGCCGCCGCGAGCAGGAGTTTTTGGATAAGATCAACGGCCTGAGCTATGAGGAGATCGCCAAGCGAGGCGGAGGAATCCTGAACTCGGCCGATCGCCTGCATGCCACCTCCGAGGAGGAGCTCTTCGATCAGGCCATGGAGCGTGTGGAGGAGATTATCCGCATGGGAACGGGAGCTGTGGAGATCAAGTCGGGGTATGGGCTTACGACGGAGGATGAGTTGAAGATGTTGCGCGTGATTCGCCGCATTAGGCAGCACTCGCCGATCGCTGTTAAAGCCACCTTCCTGGGGGCTCATGCCGTAGGCCGTGCCTATCGGGGGCGCCAGACGGAGTATGTCGATTTGGTTTGCCGCGAGATGATCCCGGCCGTGGCCCGTGAGGGGTTGGCCGACTTCGTGGATGTCTTCTGCGATGCGGGATTCTTCACGGTGGAGGAGACGGCCCGCATCCTGGAGGTGGGGCAAAAGCATGGACTCAAGCCGAAGATCCACGCCAACGAGCTGGCCGTTTCGGGCGGTGTGCAGGTGGGCGTGGCTTATGGGGCGCAGTCGGTCGACCACTTGGAGCGTACAACCGAGGCGGAGATTGAGGCCCTCCGCGGCTCTTCGACCATGCCGACGGGATTGCCCGGAGCCTCGCTCTTCTTGGGGATGCCCTACACGGAGTGTCGCCGTATGGTGGATGCTGGCTTGGGCGTGGCCCTCGCTTCGGACTATAATCCGGGCTCCTCGCCCTCGGGCAATATGCGGATGGTGATGGCTTTGGGCTCGATCCGTATGCGCCTGACTCCGGCCGAGGCGCTCAACGCTACGACACTCAACGGAGCCTATGCCATGGGGCTTGCGGGGGAGTGTGGTTCCATTACGCGCGGTAAGGTAGCCAACTTCTTTATTACCAAACCCTTGCCATCGCTCGCTTTCTTCCCTTACGCCTACCAAACGCCGCTCATTCGGGAGGTGTGGTTGCGCGGTGAACACTACGCTTAGCTTACGTTCTGCTTGTTTGCTTGAAAATGTGCTGCAACTTTTTTGGAGGTTGCAGCATATTTTTTTTAAAAAAAAGTTGCAGAGAAAGAAAATTTGCTCTACATTTGTAATATCAAAATAATATCATTTTATAATCCCCTAAAAAGAACTGCTATGGAGAACAAGAATTTCGTTTACAACGGTTGGACGGGCAATGGTTTTGCCGCCCTGTTTTTAATTTTGGCCTTGCTGGCGTTGAGCGTTGTGTCGATTGTGTATGGGGCCGAGGCCTCGACGATGCCCGAGTGGGCAACCTGGGGTGTTGTGGGTATTGTGGCCGGTGTTTTGGGTATTGTGGCGGCAATTATCGCCCTCTGCGGATTTATGCTCCTGGAACCCAATGAGGCACGTGTGCTCTTGTTCTTCGGTGAGTATCGCGGCAACTTCCTCGAGACGGGTTTCTGGTGGGTCAACCCCTTTATGACGGCCAAGCATATCTCGCTGCGTGCCCGTAACCTGAATGCCGAGCCGATCAAGGTGAACGACAAGATGGGTAACCCGGTGCTGATTGGTCTGGTGTTGGTTTGGAAGATCAAGCAGGAGGAGATCTATAAGGCGGTCTTTGATATCGATGCTCCGCAGACAGCGGCCGGCGTGGGTGTCTCGGCCAGTGATCGAATGAAGGTGTTGGAGAACTTCGTCTCGGTGCAGAGCGATGCGGCCCTGCGTCAGGTGGCCGGTTGCTATGCCTATGATAATAATACGGGTAGCACGGATGAACTTACCCTGCGCTCGAACTCCGATGAGGTGAACGATCAGTTGGAGCAGAAGGTGGCCGAGCGCCTTGCAATGGCCGGTATCGAGGTGGTGGAGGCAAGGATCAACTACCTGGCCTATGCTCCCGAGATTGCAGCCGTGATGCTGCGCCGTCAGCAGGCTGATGCCATCATCTCGGCCCGCGAGAAGATCGTGGAGGGAGCCGTTTCGATGGTGAAAATGGCGATCGAGAAGTTGGGTGAAGAGGGTGTTGTGGAGCTTGACGAGGAGCGTAAGGCAGCAATGGTCTCGAATCTGTTGGTGGTACTTTGTGGGGATGAGTCGGCCCAGCCCGTGGTCAATACCGGAACCTTACACCATTAATAATTAATATATGGCAAAGGAGGCGACAAAGAGTTTTGTGCTACGCATTGATGCGGAGACGATGGAGGCGGTGGAGCGTTGGGCGGCGGATGAATTCCGTTCGACCAACGGTCAACTGCAGTGGATCATCGCCGAGGCCCTGCGTCGCAGTGGCCGCCTGAAAAAAGCGAAGTCGAAACCTGTAAAATCCGAGAACGATGAGAAAGTTTAAACTGCGATTAGGAAAGACGAGTTGGGGCCACCTGCGCTTAGGTAGCTGGGTCGGTGTGGTGGCTATTTTGGTCGGCTGTGCTGTCAATACACTTGGAAAGTGGATTGGAACGCCCGATGCCCTATGGGTGAATCTGGTGGGTTGGATCGCCCTCTCGGTATTTGCCTCGGATATCTTCTACTCGCTCTGCAAGCTCACGCCCCGCAAGCGCTGGGAGGCGGTGATGATGTTGGGTTTGGCCATTGGTGGCGGGTTGTTGGTAGCTACTCTGCTGATCTGGCTGAAAGGGGGCTACCAACCCATTCTGTCCCAATTTCTGGTGGTGGGCGGCTTTATCCTTTTGGTGATGGGCGGAGGCGGTTGGTGGCTCTGGCGACGAGCCCGACAGCGGCTTAACGGAGAACTTTTGGATAGAAAAATGAAGAAAAAAAGGAGGGACTATGAGTAGTTTCAAAGAGCAAATCTGCTATCAGTTTACGGTTGAAAGGTGGTTGCGATTCTTTCGTTCGCGTCTCTGGTTGGGACTTCCCATAGCGGCCCTCTCGGCCTTTGTGGTGATCCTCTTAGTCGCCCTTGTCGGGGGTATGGAGCGAGGGGCTCTCTTCTCGCACGGTGCACGTTGGGCGCTGGTTGTTGCCATCAGTTACCTCTTTGGCCTTTTGCTCTTGACCGGCCAAACCCCCGAAGAGATCGAGACTGCACGCGAGAAGGAGTGGCAGGAGGCCCAGGAGCAGACCTCCAAGATGACACGTCTCAAAGCTGCTTTGGGGATATTTGCCGGGGTGTTATTTCTGATTCTGCTCTTTATCCTGCCGGGTTTTGTGGCATCCGAGCGAGAGGGAGTATCCCGCGTGGAGATTGTGGTGACGATGGTTGGCGATGCCCTTACGGGTTTGACATTCGTTGCCGTGCAACTTGTTGAGTACTTTAGAAAATAGCGTGTAAAACAGCCTCCGATCGGGGTGGTTGCTTGTGATTGAGGATGCCCTGATGGAGAAAAAAGAGGAAGTAAGAGAGATGAAGATTGTAGTATTTACGGGCGCGGGGGTGAGTGCCGACAGCGGCATTGCCACCTTCCGCGATTCGGATGGGTTGTGGGCGCACTACCGCATTGAGGATGTCTGCACCCCCGAAGCCCTTAGGCGTAACCGTGCGCTGGTGGTGGAGTTTTACAACAAACGCCGTCGTGAACTCTTTGAACGTAAACCCAATGCGGGGCACTATGCCATCGCCGAATTGGAGCGCCATTTCGAGGTGGAGGTTGTAACGCAAAACGTGGATAATCTGCACGAACAGGCAGGCTCCTCGCGTGTGTTGCACCTGCACGGGGAGTTGATGAAGTTGCGCTCGATGCGCGATCCCGACCTCATTGTGCCGATCGAGGGGTGGGAACAGTCGCTCGACGCCACGGGCCCCGACGGAGCACTCCTCAGACCCCACATTGTCTTTTTCGGCGAGGCGGTGCCGATGATCGAGCCCGCTACGGAGCTTGTCTCGCAGGCCGATCTGCTGATCGTGGTGGGTACCTCGCTTGCGGTCTACCCTGCTGCTTCGCTTGTGCGCTATGTGCGCCCCGAGGTGCCGATCTTCTTGGTCGATCCCGGGGAGCCCGATACACGCCTGGTTCGCAATCCGCTAACCCATATCAAGGCGCGTTCGGCCGAGGGATTGCCCGCTTTGGTCAGACAACTTATTCGGGAGTTTGGCCCCGAAGTGTAAAAAATAATCCCCCAATGGGGCTTTTTGGCGAATAAATCGCTACCTTTGCGTTATGATTCAACACGAGGAGAATATTCAGGAGCGGGCACTTCCCCGCGCCTATGATGTGGTGGTCGTGGGTGCCGGTGCCGCCGGCATGATGGCCGCCGGTACGGCAGCCCGTGCAGGAAAGCAGGTGCTGCTGCTGGAGAAGATGGAGAAGTCGGGCCGCAAGGTGCGCATCTCGGGCAAGGGGCGTTGCAATCTGACGAATGCCCGTCCGCCCGAGGAGTTCAAGGAGCATATCCGCACGAATGCCGACTTCTTCGAGGTGGCCTTTGCCGAGTTTAACAACAAGGCGACAATCCGTTTCTTCGAGCGCCAGGGGGTAAAACTCGATATCGAGCGAGGCGAGCGCGTCTTTCCGAAGAGCGGCAAGGCGTGGGATGTGGCCAATGCCCTGCTGGAGTATTGCGTCGAGGCGGGCGTGAAGATCGAATACAACTGCCGCGTGCAGGAGATCCTGACCCTCTCGGGCCGGGTCTATGGCGTGAAGTACCAGAATAAGCGCGGCTTTACGCGCAAGGTGGAGGCTCCGGCCGTGATTGTGGCGACGGGCGGTGTGAGCTACCCCGCTACCGGCTCCACGGGCGACGGCTACCTCTTTGCTGCCGACCTGGGCCATACGGTCGAACCTGTACGTCCCTCGTTGACCCCCCTGAAGAGTTCCCATGCCCAGATTAAATTCCTTGATCGTCTTCTGCTGCGCAATGTGCGCGTAGGACTCTATGTTGATGGCGAGTTGGTGCGCGAGGAGTTTGGCGAGATCGGCTTTTCGGAGCGCGGTATCGAGGGGGCTGTGGCCCTGCGTTTGAGCCGCGATGCGGTGGATGCCCTGATCGACGAGCGCAAGGTGAAGCTCGTACTCGACCTTAAGCCGGGCCTCACGGAGGAGATGTTGCGCGACCGCATCGAGCGCGAGCTGAAGGAGATGCAGCCCGACGAGTTCTTCTCGGAACTGCTGCGTAAGCTGGTTCCCAAGCCCTTGGTGATGCCCGTGGCCAATGAGTTGGATATCCACTCGCGCAACTATGTGCGCAAGCTCACCACGGCCGAGAAGGAGCGCCTGATTAAGCTCCTCAAGGGTTTTGTTTTCCCCATCACGGAGTATGCCCCCTTTGAGTATGCCGTGGTTACGGCAGGCGGTGTGCGTTGCGACGAGGTAAACAAATATACCATGGAGTCGCTCAAGGTCAAGGGACTCTACTTTGCCGGTGAGGTGCTCGATCTGGATGCCAACACGGGAGGTTACAACCTTCAGATAGCCTTCTCAACGGGCCGCTTGGCCGGTATGCTGAAAAAATAGGGAGTGATGAAACTGAGTGGACGAACCCTGAAACAGCGCCTCTATGGCTTGGGCCGACTACCCCAACGGTTGGCTCGGGTGCGCTATTTCCGTGGCCACGGAGTTCATTCCCCCTATGTTTATGCTATTGTACGTCAGGTGTTCATGCCAAGAGAGCTAAAGCCCGGGCGGGAGGATCTCTATCAGGAGCTCCTCGCTTTGGGGGCGCCCCGCCGACGTGCTGTGCAGCTTCAGAATCTGATGATCCACTGCGGTTATGAGCACTATGCAATCAACACCCCGAAGCCCGAGACGCAGCTCCTGATCCTGACCTCGGAACTGGAGGTGGCCATTACCCGCAGCCTGGTGGAGGAGGCTGCCGCCCATAAACGAACGGTCGTTCTGGCCCGACCTTATGATTGCCGTGAACGTATGGAGCTCTGTCGGGCATTGGTCGAGCAGCACAGCTCTACCTCGGTCGATAACCGCGGCTACCTGATTCTCTTTAATAACCACCTACCGAAACAACACTTCTGCTTATGAAAATCTATACGAAGAGCGGCGATGAGGGAACCACAAGCCTTATCGGTGGCGAGCGTGTCAGCAAGTGTGATGCACGCGTTGAAGCCTACGGTACCGTGGATGAACTGATCGCATTCTCGGCCCTTTTGGGCGACAAGATGCGTGGCAAGCCCCTGCTTAAAGAGCATGTGGCCATGATCGACGAAATCAACTCCCGCCTGATGACCCTCTCGGCACTCCTGGCCATAGGAGCCGGTGGCGAGGGAAAGGTGCCGCCCATCACCGAGGAGCAGATCACCCGCCTGGAGGAGTGGATTGACACCCTGACCGCCCCCCTGCCTCCCATTACCAAATTCACCATCCCGGGAGGTTCTACGCTGCTCTCCCTGGCCCACGTCTGCCGTACGGTGTGCCGCCGTGCCGAGCGAATGGCCCTGCGTGCCCGCGAACACCATGCAGTCGATAGTGCCGTCCTCAGCTACCTCAACCGCCTCTCGGATCTCTACTACACATTGGGGCGCTCCATTGTCCACGCC
Source organism: uncultured Alistipes sp. (assembly GCA_964600455.1). Classification (GTDB taxonomy): domain Bacteria; phylum Bacteroidota; class Bacteroidia; order Bacteroidales; family Rikenellaceae; genus Alistipes. Next base: position 6,489 of record CAZRJU010000044.1, read on the forward strand.
CTGCAGCTCGAAGAGATCCTCTGGATCCCCTGAAAAGCTTCATGGGAAAATCCATAAGAAAATAGGCTAAATATTTGGCTACTAAGTTTTTTTTACTACCTTTGCAGCCCGTTTCTAAGAGGAACGTGCAGCAACTGAGTAAAGAATAACACTTAAACCTAATTTAGCGCTATGTATTGGACACTTGAACTTGCCTCGAAATTGGAGGATGCTCCCTGGCCCGCAACCAAGGAGGAGTTGATTGACTACGCCATCCGTTCGGGCGCACCGCTTGAGGTTTTGGAGAACCTCCAGGAGATCGAGGATGAGGGTGATATCTACGAGTCGATCGAGGATATTTGGCCGGACTACCCCTCGAAGGATGATTTCTTCTTCAACGAGGACGAATACTAATTTTGTTGTGATAAGGCCGCACCTGCGGCCACATCCCAAACAAAGCCCGAACGGGACGTACATTCAGTACTACCCGTCCGGGCTTCTTATTGCGATGCACCGCATCTGCAGCTTTCTGACAACAAAATTTTTGCCGTGATAAGGCCGCACCTGCGGCCGCATCCTTTAACAAAGCCCGAACGGGACGAACATTCAGTACTACCCGTCCGGGTTTCTTATTGCGATGCACCGCATCTGCAGCCTTCTGACAACAAAATTGGGTTCGAGGGAGACCTTTTATCTCTCGCTCCACCGCAGGCGGCCGCGGATGGCGCTGCGACCTTCGGATGAGATCTCGAAGAGCTCCTCGCCCTCGAGGTGTTGGTGGCCGATAAGCAGCTCCTCGCCGTAGCGGCACTCGTGTTGGAAGTTCAAATCGAGGCGCATGGCGCGTTCCCCGCGGAATTCCTCGAGCGGTAGGCAGTCGAGCATCATGTCGATATAGCGCAGCGTGTTGACGTGGCCGTTGAAGTCGATGTCGCTATAGACCACACGGTGGTTACGGCTCGTCTGCGGCTCAATAGCCCCCAAGCGGCGCGGAGCCTCGCAGGGCGAGGGGCAATCCACCACGTAGCGGCCATAAGTGGCGGCCACGGCGGGGGTGGTAAGATCCACCGGACGACGTGTCGAGAGGTCGATCATGCACCACTGAGTCACGACGCGGCCGATCTCACGACCTTCGCTGTCCTGCAGGGTGAAGTTACGCGTGGACATCATGCGGGCATAGTCGCTCACCCACGTCGTGATGGTGATCTCGCTATACTGCTCGGGGCGGCTGTCATACTCGATAGCCATACGCAACAAGACCCAGGAGAAGTTGTCGCGGTTTAGTACGTCGGTACCGAATCCCTTGCGTTGGGCATCGATGCCGGCCACCCCCAACACCAAGTTAGAGAGGGCAGAGGGGGAGATCCGCATGGTGAAATCCACCCACTGCGGATCAATCTTATAGGAATAACTGCTCTTTTCTGCCATTTTTTTATGGTTTGATTGGTACAAAAGTACGGATTTTTTTGTATTTTTATAGCGGAGAGTTGGGCGAAGATTGAAAATATATCGAAAAACAATAAAAAAGAGTTGTTTTTCGAGAGAAAATAGCTATCTTTGCCGCATAAACGGAGATATAAAGATTTATGGAGAGAGCAGACAAACGAGCCCTGAAGCGCCGATTGCACTATATCTATATCGGCTATTTCGTTATTTTGGCTTTGGGTTTTATGCACAGCATGGTGCCCACCTTCACCCGTTCGTTGCACGAGGGGGTGAGTCAGTTTGTGACCCATGAGGAGTTTGTTGACAGGAGCTCTTCGGAGTGGTGGTTAGTGGCGGTTACGCCGCGTCTCTTTGAGAGCCAGACGCTGGCCATCGAGCCGATCGAGGGGCAGGCTCCGTTGCAGTTGGAGCCCTACGAGGGCTTTGTCTCGGTGTGGGTGGATCGCACTACCCTGCCGCAGGAGATCTATCGGGAGGCCAATCGCTGCTATGAAGGAACCTTTCTGCTGGATCTGGTAACAATCGCCTCGTGGGTGGCGGTATTGGTGCTGATCGCCCTGATCATCCGATCGCTGCGCTCTTCGATCAGGGATGAACATCCGTTGCCTCAGCGCAATATCCTTTATATGCGCCTGATTGGCGGATTGGTGATCTTTCAGGAGCTCTGCCTGGGGGTGATCTTCACGCTTGGCCACCGCATCGTGGAGCTGTTGGCCGGCTTGGAGCGGGGCTCCTACGGCGAGTTCTTCCCGATCGACTACGGCATGTTGCTCTTGGGACTTTTGATTCTCTTCTCGGCCGAGATCTTTGCCCTTGGTTCGCGCCTGCAGGAGGAGCAGCGCCTGACGATTTAAGCAAAACCAACCAAACGACCAACTTTAGAGAAGAAGTAGTGATGAATAGAGAATCAAATACCTGTGGGGGGGGTATGCTATGCCGATAATCATCAACATCGATGTCATGATGGCCAAGCGCAAGATGTCGCTGGGCGAACTCTCGGAGCGTGTCGATATCACGCCGGCCAACCTCTCGATCCTAAAGAACGGCAAGGCGCGTGCGATTCGTTTCTCCACGTTGGAGGCGATCTGCCGTGAGTTGGACTGCCAGCCGGGCGATATTATCGAATATCGCCCCGAGGAGGAGTAATCGAAAATAGAAAACAAACAATAACAACACAATGATTCAGCCTATGAAAAAGATCTTTTTGTCGATCATCGCTTTGGTGGCGATGACGAGTGTGTGGGCTCAGGAGGCCGTCGATCCGATGATGCAGCCTATTCCCACCGATCCGGCGTTGCGTGTAGGTGTACTGGAGAACGGTATGCGCTACTACATTCGCCACAATGAGAAACCGAAGGATTTGGCCAACTTTTGGATCGTCTACGACGTAGGTGCCATCCAGGAGGAGGACGACCAACAGGGTCTGGCCCACTTCCTCGAGCACATGGCCTTCAATGGCACGAAGAACCTGCCCGACAAGCAGCTCATCGAGTATTGCGAGAAGGTGGGTGTAGCCTTTGGCCGCAACCTGAATGCCGCCACTTCGTGGGATTACACCTTCTATCAGCTCAACGACGTGCCCGTGAAGCGCGGCGAGGAGGTGCGCGAGGGGGTGATCGACTCGATGCTTATGATCCTGCACGACTGGTCGCACTTCATCGCCCTCAAGGGAGAGGAGATCGACTCGGAGCGCGGCGTGATCATGGAGGAGCTGCGCACGACGGATGGTGCCCAGCGTCGCGGTATGATGAAACTGATCGAGTCGCTCGGTAAGGGTACGCGCTACGCCGAGCGCAACCTGATCGGCCACCTCGACGGTTTGGCCTCGTTCCCCCACTCGGCCATCCGCAACTTCTACGAGAAGTGGTATCGCCCCGAGCTGATGACCTTTATCGTGGTGGGTGATATTGACGTGGATCAGATCGAGAGCAAGATTCAGCAGTTGATGGTCGATGTTCCCGCTTCGCCGGCCGATGCCGCTCAGAAGGAGGTGATCGTCGTGCCCGACAATGAGGAGCCCATCATCTCGATCTTCACCGATCCCGAGATGCAGCGTTCGCAGGCTACCCTCTATGTGAAGTCGCAGGCCGTTCCCAAGGAGTATAAGTCGACCTTGATGGTGGCCATGATCAACATGATTGATGCCTACCTCTCCGAGATGGCCAATGCCCGCCTTGAGGAGATCACCATGCAGCCCGATGCCCCCTTCCTGGGTGCCTACATTCACAACGGTTCGGTGGGCATTATCCCCACCCTCGAGACCGCTATGCTGGGTGTAACGACCAAGGATGGCGAGCTTACGCAGGGCTTTGCTGCCGCCATGTTGGAGCTTGAGCGCATGCGTCGCCACGGCTTCACGGTGGGTGAGTTCGAGCGTGCCAAGGCTGAGTTGCAGACGATGATCGACCGCCAGTATGCCAACCGTAACGACCGTATGAGCAGCCAATTCGTTAAGCGTTGCATGGATAACTTCCTGAAGGGAACGCCTATTCCCGATGCCGAGGTGGAGTATCAGATCGACAACCAGCTCCTGCAGGTGATCACCTTGGAGATGGTCAATGCCCGCTTCCAGGAACTCTTCGGCCTGAAGAACCAGGTGGTAGCCGTTACGGCCCCCGAGAAGGAGGGTGTAGAGAACCCCACCGAGGAGCATATTCTGGCAATTCTGCAGCAGATCCCCGCACTGCCCGCCGAGATGGTGGAGCCCTATGCTGACGATGCCGTGTTGGAGCCGCTGATCCCCGAGGATACCATCTTCCCTGGCTCGAAGGTAAAGCAGGAGAAGTATAACGAGGCGATGGGTACGATCGAGTGGACGCTCGAGAACGGTACGCGTGTCGTGCTCAAGCAGACCGCCTTCAAGGCTGATGAGGTGCTCTTCAACGCCACGGCCGAGGGTGGAGCCTCGCTGATTGCCGACAATACCGAGTCGGCCATTGCGGCCCAGCTGCTTCCCAGCCTGCGTGGTATGATGGGCCTTAGCAACTTCTCGGCAACCGACTTAAGAAAGGTACTCTCGGGTAAGGTGGCCTCGGTCAATCCGCAGATCTCGCACCGCGAGCATGGCCTGGTCGGTAGCGCTTCGCCCAAGGATATCGAGACCCTCTTGCAGCTCGTCTACCTCAACTTCACGGCTCCGCGCTTTGATGAGGGGGATTTCCAGACCTTCTACAATCAGTATAAGAACTATCTGGAGAACATGAACTCGAACCCCGATTACATCTTCCAGAAGGCGCTGCTTTCGACCGTTTACGGCGGCGATGAGCGTGCTCAGGTGATCTCGGCCGAGCTCCTTGATAAGGTGAACTTCGAGCGCCTGGGGGCGATCAACCGGGTGCTCTACCCCGATGCCGATGAGTTCCTCTTTACCTTTGTGGGTAATGTCGATCCCGAGACGCTGCGTCCCTTGGTGGAGAAGTATATTGGTTCGATCCCCACGACCTCGCAGCAGCTTGGTTTTGTGGACGACAACCGTCGCGTGGTGAAGGGGGATGTAACCAACGACTTCAGTGTAGCAATGCAGCAGCCCAAGGTGAGCCTCTTTGTGGCCCTCTCGGGTGATCTGGATTATACACTCAAGAACCGCCTCACGCTGCGCCTGTTGACCAGCGCCCTCTCGAACCGTTACCTGGAGACCGTGCGCGAGAAGATGGGTGCCACCTACTCAATCGGTGCCGGCGGTTCGATTGACGATAAGCCCTTGCAGGAGTACTTCGTGCAGGTGATGTGCGACACGAATGAGCGTCAGGCCGACCATGTGGTGGCCACGATCATTGCCGAGATCGCCCGTATCTACCTCAACGGCCCCTTGGCTGAGGATATTGACAAGACGCGCGAGTTCCTGCTCAAGAACCACAAGGGTACGCTCGAGCTGAACGGCAACTGGATGAGTTATCTGCGCGAGTACTACTCGACGGGGCTGGATCTGGTGAACGAATACGAGGCCACGCTCCGTTCGATTACGCACGACGATGTGAAGGCCCTGGCCGGTCGCCTTTTGGATGACAGCAACATTACGCGTGTGATCATGCGTCCTGCTGCCGAGTAGTTCTCCCTTTGAAATCAACTTTAGGAGCGCCTGCCCCCTTTTGGGGCGGGCGCTCTTGTTTTATTGGGAAGCGGGGACTTTTGGGAAAAATTTATCCCATTTCGTTTTTTTTACCCAAAAGATTGTTCTACTTTTGTGGCGAATTTCCCGAGGGGGTTGGTCAAAATCGCCGATTGAAGCTCCCAAAGGGCCTGTTTCGATAATATAACTGCTTATGGATTGGCTATATACACTTTTTTGCGGCGGAGGTATTGCGCATGCTGTACTTACGCTGGCACTCACCATTACGGGCGGTCTTCTACTCGGAAAGGTGAAGATCGGTGGTGTGTCGCTCGGAATCACCTGGATCCTCTTTGTGGGAATCTTCCTGAGCCACTTTGGCATGAAGATCGACGGTGAGGTGCTGCACTTTGTCAAGGAGTTTGGTTTGATCCTCTTCGTCTTTTCGATCGGTTTGCAGGTGGGGCCGGGTTTTTTCGCCTCGTTCAAGCAGGGGGGTATGACCCTTGTCTCGCTCTCAACGGCCATCGTGCTGTTGGGTGTGCTGACCGCCTATCTGATCCACTTGGTGACGGGGGTCGATATTCCGACCATGGTGGGTATCCTCTCGGGTG